>UQUH01000020.1 GCA_900544245.1 uncultured Coriobacteriaceae bacterium
CGTACTCGGTGAAGATCTCCAGGCCCGAGGTGCTCACCGAGGCGTACACCAGGCCGAGGATGCCGAAGGGAGCCAGATTGATGACCCAGCGCACCGCCTTGGAAACGGCGTCCGCCGCCGCCTGCGTCTTCGCGCCCGTGAGCGCACATTCGACCAATTTGGTCGCGCCCTCGCCGTCCGCGGCGATCTGGCGCGCAAGGTCCTCGCACACGATGCGTACTGCCTCGCCCAACACGACCGAGGCCGCATCGGCGTCGGCGACGGGAGCGCCCACGCCACTCGAGAAGAAGAAGACGCTGTCATTGGTGGAAGTATCGGAATCGACGGTGACCTTGTTGAACGAGACGTCAACTGCCGTCCGCAGAATCGACCGCATGGTCTCGGGTGCCACTGGCATGTCCGTCGTGATGACGGCGAGCATCGTCGCCATATCCGGCTGTATCATGCCGGAGCCCTTGACCATGCCCCCAACCGCATACTCGTTTCCATCATGGGTAAAACGCAGCGCATGTTCCTTGGGATGCGTGTCCGTCGTCATGATGGCGCAAGCGGCATCATGTCCGCCGTCGGGCGAAAGGGATTCGACAAGCGCAGGAATACCCGTCTCGAAGGGAACCCACGGCAACTCGACGCCAATGACGCCCGTCGAAGCGACGAGGACCTCGCCATCGGGAAGGCCCAGGGCCCGACATGCGGCCTGAGCCGACTTGCGCGCGATGGCCAGGCCAGGTTCGCCGGTCGCCGCATTGGCGTTACCGGAGTTGAGAAGCACGGCACGCGGCTCGTGATCCACGAGCAACTCACGATCGAGCTGCACGGGGGCGGCGCAGAAGACGTTTCTCGTGAACATGCCGCAGGAAACCGTGTCGGGTCCGTCGGATACCACGAGCGCGGCATCGAGCCGCTTGGGATCCTTGCGAAAACCGGCATGCACGCCGGATGCCCTGAAACCCGCAGGCGTCGTGACGCCGCCCTCGTCATAGACGAATTCGATATCGACCATGGCTACACCACCGGGCAACTGTACGCGAGGCCGGCCGTCTCGTCGAACCCGCAGACGATGTTCGCGGCCTGGACGGCCTGACCCGCCGCGCCCTTGACCAGGTTGTCGATGGCGCAGCTCGCGACGAGCACCTTGCCATCGGATGCGAGATGCAGTCCCACCTGCGCGCGATTCGAACCCTCGACCCAGGAAGTCTGGGGCATGGTGCCCACGGGACATACGCTCACGAAGGGCTCGTCTGCATAGCGATCGACGTAGAGCGCGTGCACTTCGTCGATGGAGCACGGACGGCTAAGCGGAATGTAAACGGTCGAGAGCAGCCCGCGCACCATCGGGACGAGATGCGGCGTGAAGATGACCTCGACATCGGTTGCGGCGGCACGCGAAAGCGTCTGCGCGATTTCGGGCGTATGGCGATGCGGCAGGCCGTAGAGGCCAACCGATTCGTCGGCATTGCAGAAGTGCGTCTTGGGCGTCGCCTTGCGACCGGCTCCCGAAACGCCGGAGAGCGCGGCAATGGTGATGGGTCCCTCTCCCTTGAGGCCCGCTTCCATGACGGGAAGGGCCGCCAGGGCAGACGCCGTGGGATAGCAGCCCGGGCAGGCCACGACGGGCGGGGCGGTCTTGAGCTCGTCACGTGCGACCTCGGGCAAACCGTACACGGCCTGGGCAAGCAAGTCGACGCTCGTATGCTCGGCGTCATACCATGCTTCGTAGACCTCGGGATCGGCAAGTCGATAGTCTGCGGACAAGTCGATGACCTGAACGTCGGCAGCGACGAGCTCCGGCGTCATCGCGAGCGATGCCGTATGGGGAACGGCAAGAAACGCGACGTCCGACTTCTGGGCGATGAGCTTCGCGTCATGCGGCTCGAAGCACAAGTCGCAGATACCGGAAAGCGCCGGATACAGGTCGGCGATGCGCTCGCCCTCGTTGCCCGACGAGGTGATGCACGTCACCTCGAAGCCGGGATGTCCCAGCAAAATGCGTACCGCCTCGACCCCGGCGTATCCCGCCGCTCCTACGACTGCTGCTCTCTTCATCTGCTCCCCATCTTCGCGTGCGTAATCATACTCAGGCGCTATTGTGCACCGTTGTTCAGATAAATTCAATATTAATTTGGTTTTATGCAAAAATAATGAATTAATATATTATTTTATGCAATCTTGAACCGAGTAATCGCCACCTAGACAGCAGTCGCGACCTCGTTTGCGATGCGCACGGTATCACGCGCGATCATGAGCTCCTCGTTGGTGGGAATCACCAGGAGCTTGACCGGAGAGCGATCGTCGCTGATGATGCGCTCCTCGCCCATGACCTTGTTCGCCTCGTAATCGAGGATTATGCCGAGCGGCTCCATGCCGCCCAGGATCATACGGCGCATGCGCTCGGAGTTCTCGCCTACGCCACCCGAGAAGACGATTGCGTCGACGCCGCCCATCTCGGCCATGTACGAGCCGATCATCTTCTTGGCCGAATTCGCGAACATGTCATACGCCAGGGCGGCGCGCTTGAGGCCCGATTTGGTCGCCGCATCGATATCGCGCATGTCGGCGGATATGCCGCTGATGCCGTAAAGCCCCGACTGGCGGTTGAGGATTGTGATGATCTCGTTGGGAGTGTAGCCCTCCTGCTCCATGAGGTAGGTGACGATGGAGGGGTCGATATCGCCGCTGCGCGTGCCCATGACGATGCCGCCGAGGGGCGTGAAGCCCATCGACGTGTCGACCGACATGCCATGATCGACGGCGGTCACCGAACAGCCGCCGCCCAGATGGCAGGTGATGAGCTTGAGGTCGCTGGGGCTCTCGCCCAGGAGCTCCGCGGCACGTTGCACGAGATAGCGGTGCGAAGTGCCATGCGCACCGTACTTCCTGATGCCAAACTGCTCGTAGAACTCGTATGGAATCGCGTACATGTACGCGCGCGGGGGCATGGTCTGGTGAAACGCCGTATCGAACACGCAGACATGGGGAACGTCGGGCATGATTTCACGGCAGGCGCGAATGCACTGGACGGCAGGCGGGTTATGCAGCGGCGCGAGCTCCGAGCAGAGCTCGATATCGGCAATGACCTGGTCATCCGCGAGGACGGACTCGCTGAACTTCTCCCCACCATGCACGATACGATGCCCGACCGCGCCAATCTGGTCCAGGCTCTCGATGCCGGAGTCCGGATCCTGGACGAGCACATCAAGGACCATCTTGACGGCAACGAGATGGTCTTCCATCGGCTCCTCGAAGACGCGCTTGTCGTTCTTGTTCCAGTGCTGGACAAAGGCGTCGGAATACCCGACCTTCTCGCACAGGCCACGCGTCACGAGCTCTTCGGTCTCCGAATCGATGATTTGGTACTTGAGAGACGAGCTACCCGCATTGATTACCAGAACGTACATCGATATCCTCTTCTGCCCTCACCACAAAATACGTAACTTGCATTTTCTCATATCATGATGGTGCCGTATACGGATGATGCCGCAAGCGGCCACAGAAGTGTCAAGCTGTCGAGAAGATCAGCTGAGGGTGGTGTCGATGCTGTCGTCGCTTTCCGGCTCGAGCTCGCCCATCAAGACGGTGACCTTTTGCTGTGCCTCGTTGAGACGCTTCTGAAGCGACGCGAGCAAGGCGACTCCCCGCTCGTAGCTCTGGATGCTCTGCTCGAGCTCGACCTGGTTGCTCTCGAGGGAGCGAACGATGGTCGCGAGCTCGTCCAGACCCTCCTTGAAGCTCAGGTCGTCAATCTGGGCCGGCGTCGTGGTTTCCTCAGACATGGGCTTCTCCTTCTACTGTGTTGACGGTGCAGGCGAGCTGCCCGTCTTGGACTTGAACCTGGATGGCATCACCAGCGGTGACATGTTCGACGCTGTCGATGACGGAGTGACCATCTGCGGCATACGTAATGGAATATCCACGGCTCAGGGTCTTGAGCGGCGAGAGCGCGTCGAGCTTTGCCGCAGACAACGCGAGCTCGCGCCCGAAGCCTTCGCATAGGCGTGGGCCGACGCCGATCAGGCGACCCTTGAGCAACTCCAGGATATGCGCGTCTGCGGAGAGGGCGTCCGGGATCGCGCGCAGCAGACGCTCCTCCATGGCATCGAGTGTCTGGAAGTAAGAGCCGGTGAGGTAATGCGCGTCGTGCCAGAGCGGACGATCAAGCAGGCGTTCAAGACGAGCGCGATGCCCTTGCATGTAGGTATCGATAGAGCGATGCAACGCATCCCGGGCGTTCGAGAGCTTGCTCGAGAGCTCATCGGTGGAAAGCGCGATGGCCTCCGCCGCAGCCGTGGGCGTGGAACAACGACGATCTGACACCATGTCGCAAATCGAGTTGTCCGGCTCATGTCCAATGCCCGTCACCACCGGAATGGGAGATGCCGCGACGGCGCGCGCCAGGGACTCGTCGTTGAAGGGCATGAGGTCCTCGTAGGAACCGCCGCCACGCACGAGCAGGATGACGTCCGGCGCGGGATTTGCCGCCCACGCGGATTCGAGGCCCTGGATGATGCGGGCCGGGGCATCTGCACCCTCGACGGGAACGCCGCAGATGAGGAGCTCGCCCAGCGGATAGCGGCGACGCAGGGTGCGGATGACGTCATGCACCGCCTTGCCACGCGGTGAGGTGACGACGGCGATGCGCTGCGGCAGGGCCGGGACGCGACGCTTGCGGCTCGCGTCCATGAGGCCTTCGGCCTCGAGCTTGCGCGCGAGCTGGGCAACCTGCATGCGCAGCTTGCCCTCGCCCGCCAACTGCATGGAGGCGACCGAAAACTGGAGGCGGCCCTTTGCCGGATAGCACGAGAAATTGCCCGTGAGCTCGACGAGCATGCCGGCCTGCAAGACGACCCCGCTCGCGTTATAGCGATCTCGCCACATGATGCAGGGCATGGAGCAACCGTCGTCGTGCACGGAAAAGTACGCGGCCTTGTAACCGGGCTTGTCGTTGAATTCGGAAACCTCGCCGATGACGGTGAGGCGAATTTTCTCGAGCCCGCGCTTTGCGGCGTTCATGGCCTGCGTCACGGTATATGCCGAGCCCTGCTCCGAATCTTGCATCATGCCTGCCTTTGCGTTGCCGATATCGACGCGACCATGATACGCGAGTGGTGTGACACGAAAACCAAGTGACTAGTCCCCGCGAACCATGCCGAGGAAATAGAGCAGCTGCAAGACGCTCGTGAGAGCCGCGGCGACGTAGGTGAGGGCAGCGGCCCTGAGAACCGTGCGCGATCCCACGGCGGTCGCATCACCCGGTATGGCAAGCGCCTGCGTCGATGCCGTGACGGCACCCGAGCTCGTGCCCGTGATGTAGGCAAGGGCACGACGCGAGGCGTTGAACTCGACGGGGAGCGTGACGATCTGGAAGAGCACGGCAAACGCGTAGAAGATGATGCCGAGCCAGAATAGCTGCATCATGTTGAGGAAGATGCCGATGAGTAGGAGGATGAGCCAGACACTCGATCCGAAGTTCGCGATGGGGACGAGCGCCGAGCGCACCTTCATGGCCGCGTAGCCCCGGGCATGCTGTACCGCATGGCCGCATTCGTGGCAGGCGATGGCCATCGCCGAGACGGAGGCCTGGTCGTATACGCCCTCCGAAAGACTGACGACCCTCGTACGCGGATCGTAGTGGTCGCTGAGCGAACCGGCGACGGGCCTGACCTCGACATCTTGCAAGCCGTTGTCATCGAGCATGCGACGGGCGATTTGCGCGCCGGTCAGGCCGGATTCGTTGGGAACGGATGCGTACTTGCGGTACGAGGAGTTGATGTACGCCTGCGTACCGAAGCCAATCACCATCGTGACGACAATCAAGAGAAACCAGGAAGACATGCGCACCTCCGCGATCGTTTTGACTCATCCATCATATCAGTGCCACGAGCGCGTCGGGTAACCGTTTTGTTTCGATATGAAGACGACGGCGCCTAGCGCTGTGCAACCTTGATCACGCCGGCATCCAGGTACAGGGCCAGGCGTCCCTCGAGTAGGTCGATGAGCTCGCGTCCCACGAGATCGTAGCGCCAGCCCTCCATGAGCGCCAGGCCCTCGCGATGGCCACGCACGAGCTTCGACAGGTCGGGATGCGTGGCGATGAGGGGGGCGGCGACGTCGTTTTCCTTTGCGCGCACCTCGAGCAGGGCGGAGAGAAGCTCGACGGCGCCATCGGCCTCCACGTCACCCTTGGGACTGCGTTCGAGCTTGGGCCACTGGTCCTGCGGGACATCCCTGCCGCGGCTCACCGCATCGAGGATCTGGTTGACGTCACGTCCGTTGAGCTTGTTGGCGAGCCCACGCACCTCGAAGAGCGCCTCACGTGACTTGGGCGCCTTGCGCGCGATTTCGATGAGCGCCTCGTCGGCAAGCACCCACTTGCGCGGAAGGTTGCGGTGTTGCGCCTCGAGCTCGCGCCATGCGGCGACTTCGCGCGCGATCGCGAGCTGCCCGCGCGAAAGCGAGGAAATGCGCTTGACGCGGCGCCAGGTCTCGCGTGGATCGACATCGTAGCTCGCGGGGTCGGCAAGTGCGCGGAAGTCACGCTCGCACCATGCGAGGCGTCCTTTCCCGACGAGCTCGTCGCGCAGGCATTCGTAGACGCGCGGAAGGTACACGACGTCATCGAGCGCATACTTGATCTGGCTGTTCGTGAGCGGCCGCTTGGACCAATCGGTGTAGCTATCCGCCTTGGCGAGCTTGACATCGCAAACCGAGCGCACGAGCGGACCGTATCCAACCTGAAGCGGATATCCCAGAAGCGAGGCGGCGACTTGCGTATCAAAGACCGGGGAAGGCGTGACGCCCGTCTCATGATGCAGGATCGCGATATCCTGCGTGCCCGCATGGAATATCTTCACGCAGTTCTCGTCGGTGAGAACGGGGACGAGCGGCGAGAGATCCGTGACCGCGAGCGGATCGACGATGGCGGAAACCGTTCCGTTGTTGAGCTGCAGCAGGCAGAGCTTCGCGTAATAGGTCTTCTCGCGCATGAACTCGGTGTCAATGGCGAGCATGCTCGAACCCTCGAGCTCGCGAGCGAGCTCCTCGAGTTGCGATTGCGTCGTGATAAATCTACTCAAGGGAAGCGTCATCCTCCTCTGTCTCGCCCGTCATGGCCCTCTCGCGCACGTGACGCTGGGCCATCGTGAGAAGCGAGACGATGAAACCGAAAATCATCATCGCGTACAGCAACGTGCTCAGGGGCGCCCCCACGATGTACTCGACATGGAACGCCTCGAACAGAAGCTCGATGCCCACGAGCACGATGAATGCGAGCGCGACGATCTTGATCTCGAAGTTGCGGTTGATGAACTCGCTTATGGGATCGGCGAATATGATCATGATGAGCACGGCGCCGATGACCGCGATGATCATGACGATGATCTGGCCGGAGAGACCCGCCGCCGTGATGACCGAATCGAGCGAGAAGACGATGTCCATGATCATGATGGTGACGACCGCCTGGGCGAGGCCGATCGTCTTGCGCGGTTGCGGAGCGACGTTGTCGTGTGTGGGAGCGTGCTTTGCCGCATGGAACGACTCGCGTAACTCGCTGATCCCCTTGAAGACGAGGTAGGCGCCGCCGAGCAGGAAGACGAGATCATGCACCGTGAGGTCAGTACGTCCGCCCTCGATGCCAAAGGGCAGCGAGAACACGACGACGTTGATGGACATGATCCACACCACGGCACACAGCAGGATGCAGCGCATGATCATGGCGGCGGCCAAGCCGAGCCTGCGACCGATGTGCTGCTTGTCCTTTGGAAGGCGATCGGAGGTGATCGCGATGAAGACGAGGTTGTCGACGCCGAGTGCCAGCTCGAGGAACATGAGGACGGCGACCTCGGCCCACCCGTCGGCGGTGGCGAGGGGCGCGAAGAAACCTGCTAGAAACTCCATGACGACTCCAGGGGCAACGCATGCCCGTATCTGCGATACACGTGCTTACGACAAACGGGTGCCATTATACGGCATTTTCCCGCCACGACCGGATTTGTTCGATGACTGCGTACGGGGACAGCCTAGAGCTCGTTGTTCTTGAGGGCCCTCATGTCATCTTTGCTGATGTTGTATCGCTCGAGATGCGCCTTGTACTCGTCGCGCAGCGCCCAGTACCTGTTTGCCTTGGGCGCGACGAAGATCATGAGAACGACGAGGATGACGAGGGGGACCGTATTGGTCACGACGAGCGGAATCTCGAAGAGGCCAAGATAGGAGATGACGAAGAGGACGAGGAGAACGACGATGCCGAAGACGATGAGCCCGATGCACAGCAGAAGGGTCTTTCGCAGCTCCTCGCTCATGGTTATGGCCTGACGCACCTCTTTGCGGCGCTTTTTGCCCACATGCTCTTCGACCACGTGCCCACCTCAGCCCATACGTACCGACGCGGCAATTCTACCAGCTTATGCGCCGCCAGCGGACAATTCACAAAAGAATGACAAGACATCCAGACACGCAAAACGGGCGACCGCGCACATGGCGACCGCCCGTTTGATGACGTGCTGCGACGATAGGCTGGATACTACAGCTTGGAAACCCACAGGCCGTGGATGTTGCAGTAATCGAAGGCCTCGATGACCGCGTCATCCGGCGCGAGCGCGAAAACCGCCTCGGGCGCGTCGCCCGGCTTGAGGTTCACGAACTGCAACCCCTTTTCCGTGTGCAGGCAAATCCACTGAATGTAGTGCTCCTCGAGCATGGGGTGCGGTGCCTCGCCGACCTTGACCGTGACGATCTCCCCGTCGATCTCGATGACGGGCACGTGCTTCTCGACCGCGCCGTCAGACGAATCTGCGATGAGCTCGACCATCTTCTCTCCGCAGCAGAAGGGAATCGGACCCCCGTCGATGATCTTCGTGATAATGTTGCCGCACTTCTCGCAGCGATAGAATTTGACTTCTCCCATGATTGCCCCTTTCTCGGGTGCGCCGGTACGTCATGCCGTCCATTATATACTTCCGGAGAGAATGAGCCACGTCAGACGACCAGATCGACCGCCTCGATTTCGATGATGTTCGCAAGGTCGTCGAAGCTCATCTCGATTTGCGTGCCGATGCGTCCACCCGAAAACAAGATGGTGTCGAAGAGGATGCAGGTCTCGTCGATGAAGGTACGGAAGGGCTTCTTCATGCCCAGAGGGCTGCACCCCCCATGCACGTAGCCGGTAAGCTCGAAGAGCTCGCGCGAGCGCACCATCGCGACTGACTTCTCACCGGCGGCACGAGCCGCTTTCCTGAGGTCGAGTTCGCAGGCCACCGGAATCATGAAGACGAGATGCTCGCCGCTCTTTCCTTGCGTGACCAGCGTCTTGAAGACATGGTCGGGATCCTCGCCCGCGCGATGCGCGATGTCGACGCCCGTGTCCTCGCCCGTCGCGTCAACCGAGTGAATGACATGGTCGACATGCGCGGCATCAAGGATGCGCATGGCATTCGTCTTGCTTTCCTTTTTCTTAGACACTCTCGGACTCCGGCGCTTCGCCTACGAGCAGCCCGACGACATGCTCGAAGCTATCGGGAAACTCGTCTTCACCCTCCGACCTGAACGTCGAGGAGCGCTTCGCGATCCTCGTGTCGAAATCGACTTCGATGCGCCATTCGGTTGCCGTGACCACGAAGTTCCCCTGCGAGGGCTTGTACACGCGTTGCCAGTCGAAAAGCCCCGCCGCATCCAAAGCGGCGACGAGCCCGCGTGCCTCGTCCTCATCCAGGCTGACCTCGTCGATATCGGGAGCATGTCGTCGGATGAGCTTGGGGGCGCCCCCGGCCACTGGCCGGTACGCAGCCGAACGGGGAGCGGGCAAATCCGGGTCGATCTCGATGAACTCGATTCCCCGCACGTGTTCGTACGTACGCAGCTCATGCGGCACGTCATGTGATTGCGCGGCTCCGAACGGTAGTCCCGGCATGATGAGATCCTTCCCCGTCGCTATGCGAACCCGTCAATTGCGTCGTATCCCATCTTATCGCACCAGGCACATGAAAATGGGCTTTCTGCGGTATCGATGCCCGATGCCCGCGGCTTGGGGTATCATGTGTCCCACTTCGCAAGCCATCAAGAGTTTGGACCCGTCATGAGAATATTCGGTCTCGGCCTTCCCGAGCTGCTCATCATCCTGGCAATCGTCTGCATCCTCTTCGGTCCCGTCCTCTTCAAGAAGATCAACAAGCAGGTCAAGGCAACCGGCAAGGCGGCCAAGAAGGGCATCGAGAACGGGGCGAAGGCGGCCGGCAGCGACGTCGACCTCGATCATATCGACAAAAGCGTCGTGCTCGACAAGGTCGAGAGCTTCCAGGATCGCGTCGACAAGATGTTCGAGGAAGACAAGGAAGACGAGCCTGCCAAGACAGCAGACAAGACCTCCGATTCTACCCAGACAACCGAGAAGGACGAGAAGTCAAACGCCTAATGCGCATGGCTATGACCATGCTCGTGGCTATGGGGATGGTCGTGCCCATGCGTTTGGGCCGCGTCGGTCGTCGTTACGACAAGCTTGCCGTGTAGTACTCCCTTGGTGCCGAGCAGCGCATCGGCAATCGAGCGAATCACCCTGCTCTGCCCCTTCATGAGGACCACCTCGAGGCAGTTCTCCTCGTCAAGGTGCACGTGAACGGTCGAGACTATCTCGCTGACGTGCTCGTGCTGGATGGCGTCGAGCTTGTCGCGCAGATCGTTGGAATGATGGTTGAAGACCATGGTGAGCGTGCCGAAGATACTCGAATCGGGGTCCTCGACCTGCTCGGCGATGAGCGCGCCGCGCACGAGGTCACGAATGGCCTCGGAGCGGTTCTTCGCGACGCCGCGTCGCGCCGTGTACCTGTCGAGCTCGTCCATCAGGTCCTCGGGCATCGCCACCGAAAAGCGCACGAGTTCGCTCATGACCGCCTCTCTCCTTCCAAAAGCCGCCTACTGCAGGCGATGGTACCACCAAATTCCCGCATGCGGCGCTAGATGGCGCAGGCATCTCCGTTAAGGATGGAGGCGTGCTTTGCGTTCACGGCTTGCGCGTCGGAGAAGACGACGAAGAAGTACGCGAGCATCTCGTTGAACGAGTCGAACATCATCGGGGCGCCCAGATATCCGCCGCATCCGCACTGGGGCAAGGTACGTACCACGGCACGCGGCTGCGTCGCGGGTGCCTTGGGCAGACGATCCCAGCGACTGTACCGGCGCCAATGGCCCTCGGGCTGCTTGATGACAAGCTGGCCCGTCTCGCCGTCGACATCGCCCACGAGCTTCACGAGCGGCTCCTCCCCCGCGTCCCGTGGATTGGGCTGTCCGTCGGGCGGCATGCAGGCGCAGCGATAGGCGGCGCCGGTCGAGCCGTCGATGAAGGCGATGGGGCTCATCTCGCCCGCGGCATCGATGCGCACGAGATAGGCATCGGCATGCGAATCGTCCATGGCCTGCGCAGGACGTAGCAACGCAAACGAGCATCCGTCGATGGGCGGGATGCTCGCGAGCGCTTCGCCTGCCACGTACCCTATCGGTATCTCCATAGCCGCCCCCCCTAAAACGTCGCCTTGTGGATGAACTCCCGCATCTTACGTGCCGCAGCCGGATTGACCTTGGGAAGGCGATCGTCGATGAGCTTGAGCATGTTCTCCTGGTCCTTGGGCACCAGGCCCTCGAAACGAACGATGTCGGTGTCGTGCGAGCAGTTGACGTACGTCTTGCAGTCGAGATTCTCGATGAAGGTGCGAATTTCCTCGATCATCTCGATTTCGCCCGGAGCCTCCCAGCGCCCCGCGGCGATGTCCGCGGCAAGCGGCCAATCCGGAGTGGGCGTGATGGTCACGATGAGGATATGACCCGGAACCGCCTCGCTGAAGGCCTTGGCACTCGCAATGGCGTTTTCCTGCCCCTTGCCGGCGCCGGCCATGCCCGTGAGGTAGAAGTACGTGAAGTCGATACCGGCATCATGCAGGCGCTTGCCCTGCTCGGCGATGTCGGCTGCCGTATGCCCCTTCTCCATGAACGCGAGCGCCGGATCATAACCGCTCTCGGCGCCAATGCTCAAGTCGTCGACGCCGTGCGAGGCAAGCAACCTGAGGTCTTCGTCGCTCTTGTTCTGGATATCGGCGATGCGGCAAAAGCCACCGAAGCTCGTGATGCTCGGGAGCTTCTCCTTGACGAGTTCGAGGATGGGCACGAGACGCTGCGCCGAAAGCGCATATGGATTGCCACCCGTGAGGTTAATGCGATGCTGGTTGGGACGTATGGTCTTCGCGAGCTCGTCGAGGTCCTGCTCGATCTCCTCGATGGGCGACATCTGGAACTCGACGTCGCGAAAGATGCTGCAGAAATGGCATTTGTTATGCGTGCAGCCCGTGACGATTTGCAGCATGGGACAGTTCATGACGGAAGGCGTCTGGTGTTGTGGCTTGGTGATGTGCATGACCTCTCCCAACGCAAGGATGTAAGCGGGTATGCAAGCGCATAGTCAACACGGCCATTATAGGCTCTCAGGCCTTGCGGTGCGTCTGCTTCCTCACCATCTTCGCAATGCGCTTTGCCTTGTCGGCAGCCCATACGTCCCAAGTCTGCACCACGGCGGTGACGACGCAGATACCAACGGCTATGCCACCCGCATATAACATGGTCATGATGCCAAACTCCCCGCATGCGGATAGATTCCCGCTCACCGCGTTATACATCGTGTAATACAGGGCGCGCCCGGGAATGAGCGGGATGACCGAGATGATGAAGAAGCCAGTCACGGGCGTGTGGGTGATGCGCGACATCGTCTCGGCGAATACGGCCGCGAAGATGCTCGCGATCACGACGGGAATGAAGATGCCCTCGATGTACAGAGAGAGCACATAGTAGATCGCCCACGTGAACACACCGCCAAGAGTCGCGGGAATGATACGGCGCTTGTTCACGTTGAAGAACAGCGCGAAACCGAGCGACGCGACGAGCGTGACGAGAAGCATTATGGGAAAGGGAAAATCCATCCGTCACCCCCTACACTAACGATGCGATCCAGAGCGCGGCCATGAAGCCGAGCGCGAGAGACGTGGCCCACAGCAAGCTCTCGATGAAACGCATGACGCCGGATATGGTGTCACCCGATAGCATGTCGCGCGTCGCGTTCGTGATGGCGACGCCGGGAATCAAGAGCATGATCACGCCGATGATCGCCATGTCGATGGACATGTGCGGGACGAGCCTGGCGACAAGGCAGATAATCAGGCCGGTGACGAGCGAGGTCGCGAAATTGAAGACGATCGTATTGGGCGTGATGGGCCGGAAGTACTTGAGCGCGGCACACACGAACAGCGCGATGACAGCTGACATGATGCCATCGAGAATGGTGCCGCCAAAGAAGATGGCAAACCCACCGGCCGATAGCGCACCACCCAGATACAGCGACAGCTTCGGAAAGGGCTTGCCCTTAATGCGGTCGAGCCTCCTGCGCAGCTCCCGGGCCGGCAGGGGCGTCTGGCAGCACTCCTCGCAGAGCTTGCTCAGGGCCTCCAGGCGATCGAAATCAGTCGAGCCCTCGTTGGCGATGCGTCGGGACATCGTCTTCTCGACATCGCCCGGAAGCGTGATGGTCACGATGATGACGGCCGTGATGACGAGTACGTTCATCTTGTAGGCGCCGTAGGCCCTTCCCATGCGCGCGAGCATGTGCTCAACGGTGTGAACGTCGGCACCGGACGTGAGCATCGCCTCGCCGATGTCGAGCATGTACGAGAACACGTCGAAGTCGACGACGAGCGTCGCATCGCTTGCGTTTGTCTCTATCGTGACCGTCTCAGCCATCTTCCTCGCGATCAACGTACGTGTACTGTCCTATGATACGTGTTCGGGCTCGCATTCGCACTTCGTTCCGTCGCCATCGCCTTCGCAATAGACCACGTCCTCGGGACGGCCCTCGAGATATGCCTCCATGGAGTAGCGGGTTATGTCACTGCGATTGATGATGCCGCAAATCTTGCCGTCTTCCATGACCGGAACCTTCTTGAGGTGGTTATCGGCCAATACGCGGCAGACCTCGTCGATGCTCTCGTGCACGTTGACGCTCAGGAAGTTGCGCGTGCCGATGGAGGCGACCGGCTTCTCCATGAGCTCCTCGAGCTTCTCGTCGTAACCACGCTTGTCCTGCGCCGTCATGGCGATGAGCGCTACCGGATCCATGAAGGACCTGGAGTTGCGTGCGAGGTTCTTGAGTATGTCGCCATCGGAAATGAAACCGACGGGCTTGTCATCGTGGTCGACGATGGGACAGGCGCTGATGCCCTCGTTGATGAAGAGCTGCATGGCTGCCTGCACCGTATCGTCGCTACGCAACACGTACACATCGCGCTTCATGATGCGCTCGAGCAGGGTCTTGTTCTCGCCGGCAACGCCACGCTCGCGCACGGTCTCGCCCTCGGCACCCGTCGCCTCGATCGTGCCGGGCTTGCCCTTGACGAAGATGATGGTGAGGACCGCGCCGATGAGCACGAGCGCCGTGCAGATCATGAACGCGATGTTGAACGCGGTCATGGATGCCTCGACCGGCGGATTGGGACCACCGATCTGCACCTGGGCCGCCGTGTAGATCGAGACGACGAGCGCCGTGCCGAGCGAGCCCGCGACCTGACGCAGCGTATTGTTGATGGACGTGCCATGATTCATGAACTTGGTGTCAAGCGCGTTCATGCCCCAGGTGGTGATGGGCATGTTCACGAGCGCCATCGAGAACATGCGCACGGCGAACAGAATCGTGATGACGGCGATTGACGTGTTCGTACCGACAAAGACGAAACCCAACGTGGTTGCCGCGAGCAGGAGCATGCCGACGATGCCCATCGCGCGTGCGCCATGCTTGTCGAAGATGCGCCCCGCAATGGGATTCATGATACCCATGATGATGGCGCCGGGCATGATGACAAGGCCAGACACCGTCGCGGAGTAGCCCAGAAGATCCTGCACGTAAATGGGCATGAGCACGGGCGCCACGAGCAGGGACGCCTGAACGAGCATGCCGATGATGGTCGCGATGAGGAAGTTGCGGTTGAAGAGTATGCGCACACGCAGCATCGGCGTCTCGAGATGCAGCTGCCTGAAGAAGAACCAGACGATACATGCACAGCCAACGAGAATGGTGATACCGCTCACGAGGTCGATGCCGTTGGAGCCAAAGACGCTGAATCCGTAGAGCATGCCGCCGAAGCCAAGCGTGGAGAGCACGACAGAAAGCGGATCGAGCGCCGCATCACCCTTGGTCTTGGGGCTGTGTTGCTCGATGAGAAAAGCAGCCGCCACGACGACGACCGCAACGAGCCCCGCGATGACGTAGAACATGACATGCCAGTTGACCGTATCGACCATGATGCCCGAAATCGTGGGACCGATGGCCGGAGCGAAGGCGATGATGAGGCCGAAGACGCCCATGGCCGAGCCCCTGCGGTCGACGGGGAACATGACGAGCAGAACGGTCATCGACATGGGCATGAGTATGCCCGCACCTATCGCCTGGACGAGGCGCCCGGCTAGGAGAACGCCGAAATCCGGACCCCAGCCGCACAACAGCGAGCCTATGGCAAAGACGCTCATGGAAAACAGGAAGAGACGACGTACCGAGAAGCGATCCTGGAGATAGGCGGTAATGGGAATCATGATGGCGTTCACGAGCGTGAAGCCCGTGGTAAGCCATTGGCCCGTCGCCGCATCGATGGACATCTCGGCCATGATGGCGGGTAACGCAGGCGTGACGAGCGTCTGGTTAAGAATGGTGACGAACGTGCCGACCACGATGACGGTCAGCATCATCCATTGCTTTCTGGTAAGACCCATGTGAATAATCATCCCCTTTTATACGCACTCTACGATAGCACTAAACGAAAGGCGCGTGCGAAGCCGGTGAGCGATCACGAGCTTGCTTTCGCACCCGACCCGCGTCTCGCGCGATGCCGCGTGCGGCGACGCGAAGCTAGTCCCTTTAGGGAAACTCGCGCGCATAGAACGCGCGCTCAGACAGTCCTCGCAAAATCGCATCGCGCTCATCACGGGTCTGCTCAAGATGCTCGTGATCGCCCATCGGCCTCGCGCAATGTTTAGGATGACTTGCTGCTTTGGTGGTGGGCCGTTAGGGGTTCGAACCCTAGACCTTGGGATTAAAAGTCCCCTGCTCTGCCAACTGAGCTAACGGCCCACAGCGCAGCGGATGACATTCTAGCAGATTGACACGGGCGTGGAACCTTGCAGACAATAGGGTATCTCACCGGCATTGGAGGGCCATGCGACGCAGATACTGCTTTTTCGATTACGACGGAACGCTGCGTTCGCGCGCGCTTGATGCCATCCCGCCTTCCGCGCGCGCCGCACTCGACAAGCTGCGTGAAAACGGCCATTTCGTCGCACTCGCAACAGGACGCCTGCAATCGGACGCACTTGCCGTCTTGGCGCCCCAGAACATCGACACCATGGTCGCCGATGGCGGCAACTCCATCACCATCGATGGCGAACTCGTCTCCATCGAGGGCATGCCTCTGGCACCCTCGCGCGCCTTCGTTCATCGCCTCGACACGAATGGATGGGCATGGGCCGTCAACCATGAGAACGCGCGTACCTGCCTGACACGTGACGAGCGCTATGCGAACCTCGTGAGCAACCTCTACTACACTCCCATCATCGATCCCACGCTCGATATCGATACACTCGACCCCATCTACAAGATCTTCGTCCCCTGCAAGACCGGCGAGGAGCGGTCAATCGACTTCACCGGCGTAACATGGGCACGTTACTCGGACGAACTCGTGTACGTGGAGCCGACGGATAAGGCGCGTGGCATACGCAAGATGATGGCGCTGCTCGATGCGCCCATCGAAGACGTCATCGTCTTTGGAGACGGCACCAACGACGTCGACATGTTTCGTCCTGAATGGACCTGCGTGGCCATGGGCAATGCCGTACCCGAGCTCAAGGAACGTGCCGATCTCGTGACAACGAGCGTCGATGACGACGGCATCTGGAACGCCTGCGTAAAGCTGGGGCTTATCGAAGGATAGCAAGCGCGCATCAGGCGCCGCTTCGGGTGCAATCGACTGGCAAGCCTGATGCGCGCTTGCTTACAAAACTTACGCTACGGATTCTTCTGCCCCGGCCTCGGGGAGCAAGCTGTCTGACGTGTCGGGCAGCGCCTGCTGGCCACGGGGACGGATGATCGGGGCACCGTTGCCCTTGATGTAATCGCCCGTGATGACCACTGACCCGATGGTGTCGTCCTTGGGAACCTCGTACATGATGTCGAGCATGAAACGCTCGATGATGGCACGCAGGGCGCGGGCACCCGTATCCTGCTCGAGGGCCAGACGCGCGATCTCGCGCAGCGCGGACTCGTCGAATTCCAGCTCGACGTCATCGAAGGCCATGAGCGCCTGATACTGCTTGATGAGCGCGTCATGCGGCTTGACGAGAATGTCGAAGAGCATCTGCTCGTCAAGGGCCTCCATCGTGCACAGGATGGGCAGACGGCCAAGGAACTCGGGGATGAGGCCGTATTCCTTTAGGTCCTCGACCTTGACGTTCTTGAGGATGTCGCGATCCTCGTCGTAGTTCTCGCGCACCGCAGAGCCAAAGCCGATACCCGCGCTCTTGTTGAGGCGCTTCTTGATGATGGCGTCAAGACCCGGGAAGGCACCACCGCAGATGAAGAGGATGTTGCTCGTGTCGATGGTGGCGTTTTGCGAGAACGGTGTCTTCATGCCGCCGGATAGCGGCACCTCCATCGTCGTGCCCTCGAGAACCTTGAGCAGGCCCTGCTGCACGGACTCGCCGCCGATGTCACGGCCGCCGCCCGTACCCTCGGGGCCGCCGTTGCGCTTGGCGATCTTGTCGATCTCGTCGATGTAGACGATGCCATGTTCGGCACGCTCGATATCGCCATCGGCCGCGGTGATGAGCTTGGTGATGATGCTCTCGATGTCATCGCCGACGTAACCGGCTTGGGTGAGCGTGGTCGCGTCCGCGATGGCCAGGGGCACGTCGAGCAAATTGGCGAGCGTCTTGATGATGTAGGTCTTGCCCGTGCCCGTGGGACCGAGCATGAGGATGTTGCTCTTGTCGATCTGGACGTCGCTCTTTTGCGTAGCGTCATAGCGCTTGTAGTGGTTGTACGTCGAGACGGCCACGATCTTCTTGGCGAGCTCCTGACCGACGACATACTCGTCGATCTGCGCCTTGAGCTCATGGGGTTTGGGGACGGGAGCCATCACGGGCTCGCCCTCCTTACGCTTGGGCTGCTGCACGGGTGCGCCCATGCCAAAGGGACTACCACTACCGCTGCCCGTGAAGAACCCGATGGGGCTCCAGCCGCCAAAGGGGGGATTGCCCACGTTGCCGTTGGAATTGTCGCCATCGACGGGCTCGCCATCGACTTCTTCGATCTGGTTGCCCTTCTCGTCGGTCGTCGTACGCGGCGGGGTATCGCCGCCACCGCCGTTGCCACCCTGTCCCGGCATGGTAAAGCCAAAGAGCTGGGACATCTTGTTCACCTCGCGCTCGAGGCAGGCAGGGCATACGGGTGTGTTGGGAGGCAGCGTCACAAGCGCGCCGCCGGCTTCCTCCTCGGTCTTGCCGCAGAAGCTGCAGCGCCTTGACGAGTTGCCGGTCGTGGTATCGGACATGAAATGGTCCCTTCATCGTGCGGCTTGCCTGCATCCGCAATTGAAAACATGGCGACTATATTGCCCCATTTATCCTGCGATTACCAAGATGGACAATGAACCGTTACCGATGGGTTGCCCGGAGACGTGTGCAAGAGGGGCAACCAGACAAAAGCGCCCCAGCGACAATCGTCTGGTCAGGCCCGTTTCCCGCATGGCTAGTTGCTCGACGACCTCGTGGATGATGAGCTCCTCGTGGTACCGCTCGAGGTCTCCCGAATGGCCCGTTCGGTAGCTGACGAGGGAGTGTAACCGGCGGAATAGGGACTTCCGTGAAGCGCCGTATACGTCGTATACGCGTAGAGAGGCCCGTCGATGTAGTTGCCGTTGACGTCATCGTCGTTGAACTCGGGATTGAAGTTATCGAGGTTCTCGAACAGGGGCGTGCCGCTCTTGAAGTTCTCGTCGAGCACGGCGAAGACGTCCTGGTACATGACCGCCTGCCAGTCGCCGTTGATGGTCGACGCGCCGATGGGCAGCTGGGCCGATTCCATCGATTCGATGTCCATGCCCCGCATGTTCATGGCCAAGGAGACGATCTTGTCGACGCTCATGTTCGTCTCGACGCATTTCGAGAGACTCTCGACGAGGGCTGGCAACTGGGTAACATCCTGCGCGAGCACGCCCTTGGCGATGGCCTTGATGAGATTGCGCTGGTTGAGCGTGCGCTGGTAATCGCCCATGGCATAGGCGCCCTGATCAAGGGGCCATCCATGGCGACAGCGAGCGAGCACGAGCGCCTGCTCGCCGTTGAGAAGAACCTCGTCACCTGCAGGGAGGATGATACTCGGCTCGACCGTATTCAGATTCTCGTCCATGTCAAAGCTGGCCGTTCCCTCGGGAACCTCGACGGTCACGCCGCCCAAGGTGTCAACCAGGTCGAGGAAGCCCTGGAAATAGACGATTGCGTAATAGTTGATCTTGATGTCGAAAATGTCGTTGAGCGTGCTTACGAGCAGATTGTATCCGCCGTACTCGATCACGGAATTTATCTTGCCGTAGCCATGACCGTCGATTTTGACGCGCAGGTCTCGTGGTATGGAAATGATATCGACCTGCTGGGCCTTCTCGTCGACGCGTGCGACCATGATGGAATCCGAGCGTTCGCCATCGTTGTTCTCGTCAACGGGCTCCCACCCCTCGCGGGCATCACTGCCCATGAGAAGCACGTAATACGGCTCGTTTGCCGCGGGAGCGGCGAGGTTCGTGATGTCCTGGTTGCCCCTGATGTTGTTCGCGATGTTGTTGTACCACAGGGCGACGGCGATACCGCCGCATGCGAGCACGACCACGAGCGCGATGGCAATGCCCAAGGCGATCTTCTTGCCCCGGGACATGCCGCGCTTGCGACCGACGTATTTGTTGGGGGCGTACTCTTCTACGGTCCGCTGCGCTTGCGCGCCATCGCGGCGCGGCGCATCCGCGTGCCCACGAACCTCGGCCCGGCTGCGGGAGGCGGCGCGATTCTGGGAACGAGAGCGGGAGCGCACGCGCGCGTCGGAAGATGCGCGTTCTACGTCCTGGCGAGAGCGACGCGCACCGGACTGGAGCTCGTTTCGGGAACCTGCCTGCGAAGCCGGCCGCTGCCTCTTGCCGCGTGAGCCAGTTCGGTCCGAACCGCCATGCGCGCCTTCGGACGACCTGCGTTGGGCACTGCCGCCCTGCGCACTGTAGCGGGCGTTTCGCTGAGAGCCGGGCTGGGGCCTCCTGCCCGTACCGGAACGATAGCCGTCACGCGCACCGTGTCTGTTCCTGTTGCCGTTGGCGCGATTTCGATTGGATCGGCGATCCTCTCCCATAACCCCTCGTTTGGTCGGGTACACGTTCGAGCCGGGCATGCGAAGCACCATGCCGGGCATGTATGGCTCCGTATCCTAGCACAACCGCAAAATGTCACCTTGCGCTCTGCAAAATGCACACAGAGATAGCTGATGGAAGGACTATTCGCCCAATTGTTCGGAATACTCGAGCCATGCGTCCTCGAGCGTCGCGAGCTCACCTTCCAACTGCGTTATTCTTGCCTGCTGCTCGCCGAGGGCGACATAATCCGTTCCATCCATCTCGAGCAGCTCGGCACGCGCGCGCTCGAGCTTCCCGCGTACCGTGCCCATCTTGCGTTCGACCGACGTGCGCTTCTTCTTGAGGTCGCGCAGCTCGCGTTGCAGGGGGACGGCCGCATCGGCGCGTCGACTTGTCCCCGGCGCGCTCGTCTGCCCCGGCTCCGCTCGCCTCCTGCGCTCGATTTCCTCGAGATAGCCATCCACTCCACGGGGCATGTGGATAAGCTCGCCATCGATGAGGGCGTACTGGTCGTCGGTGACACGCTCGACCAGATAACGATCGTGGCTCACGATGAGCAGCGTCCCGGGCCACGAATCGAGCAGGGTCTCGAGCTGGGCGAGCATATCGGTATCGAGGTCGTTTCCCGGTTCGTCGAGGATGAGCACGTTGGGACGATCGAGCAAAATGAGCATGAGCTGCAGACGGCGCTTCTGCCCACCCGAAAGGTCACGCACGGGACAGCTGAGCTGATCTGCCTCGAAACCCAGCTCCTCGAGTAACTGCATGGGAGACATGGTCTTGCCATCAGCCATCTCGACGTAGATCTTGTGACGATTGCACACCTCGCGCACGCGGTCGTCACCCATGTCTTCGAGCTCGCTGAGCTGTTGGGTGAGTACGGCGAACTTTACCGTCTGGCCAATCTCGACGCGCCCGTGAGTGGGATGCAGCTTGCCCTCGATGAGCTTGAGCAGCGTCGTCTTGCCCGCGCCATTGGCGCCCAGAATCGCGATGCGCTCCCCCGCTCCGATGTTCCACTCGAGCGGCTTGACGATCTCCTTACCGCCAAGCTCGACACTTGCGTTGCGTATGTGGATGACCTTCTTGCCCAGACGCGACATGGCCGTGCGGCGCAGTTCGACCTTCTTGCGCAGCGGCGGCTCGTCGGCGATAAGCGCTTCTGCTGCTTCGACGCGAAAGCGCGGCTTGGTCGAGCGCGCCGGTGCACCGCGGGCAAGCCAGGCGAGCTCGCGCCTCAGGATATTCTTGCGTTTGGCCTCGGCGACACGCGCCTGACGCTGGCGCTCCACGCGCTGCATGATGTACGCGGAATAGCCGCCCTCGAAAGGCGTGACGACGCGATCGTGCACCTCCCACATGTCGAGGCAGACCTCGTCGAGAAACCAACGGTCGTGCGTGACGAGCAGAAGCGCGCCCTCGCTATCGCGCCATCGGCTCTTGAGGTGCTCGGCAAGCCAGTGAATGCCCTCTATGTCCAGATGGTTGGTGGGTTCGTCCATCATGAGGACGTCGTAGTCACCGATGAGCACGCGGGCCAGGTCGACGCGACGACGCTGGCCACCCGAAAGCGTACCGATCTCGGCGTCCCACTCGAGATCGCTCACGAGCTCGGAAAGAATCGCACGAACACGCGCATCGCCCGCCCATTCATATTCGGGTCGATCGCCCACGATCGCGTGACCAACCGTGTCGCCATCATCGAGAGAGTCCCGTTGAGCGAGCATGCCAACCGTGACGTTGCCCGTGCGCACGACGCGTCCACCATCCGGCTCGGCCACGCCCGCCAGGAGCTTGAGAAGCGTTGACTTGCCATCGCCGTTGCGCCCGACGATGCCGATGCGGTCACCCGAGTTGACGCCGAGCGTCAGGGAGTCGAAGAGCCGCGCCGTGGGGTACTCGAGCTGGACGTTCTCGCAACCGAGGAGATACGCCATGGAAACCTACAAACCTCGTTCGCAGCCCCAGAAGAAGAGCGCGACGGTGCCCGGGCCGGTATGGCTACCGATGGTCGTGCCGATGCTGTAGATCTCGACCTTTCCGCGCATCTTGGGGAAGCGCTCCTCGACGAGATCGGCGACGGCGCGCGCATCCTCCATGCAATCGCTTTCGCTGATGAAGACGGGACCATCGTAGTCGAGCCCCTTGTCGGCGGTCTGCTCCATCTTCTCGACAATGCGCTTGATGACCTTCTTCTTCGAGCGAATCTTCTCGCGCGGAATGAGACGGCCGAGCGAATCCATGTTGAGCAATGGGCAAATGCCGAGCATGTTTCCCACGAATCCGCTGATCGGCTTTACGCGGCCACCCTTGATGTAGAAGGTGAGGTCCGTGGAGAAGAACCAATGCCAGTCGTTGAGCTTGTGGGCCTCCGTCCATTCGGCGAGCTCGTCGATTCCCATGCCCTCCGCGCGCTTTTCCGAAAGCGCCTGCATGAGCAGGCCAAAGCCACTCGAGGCGGCAAGCGAGTCAATGACATGGATCTTGCGCTCGGGAAACTCGTCCGCGAGCGTCTTGGCGGCGATGCGGGCCGACTCGACCGTGCCCGAAATGCCCGAGGAGAGCGAGACGTGCAGGACGTCCTTTCCCTGCTCGAGAAACGAGCGGAAGAACTTCTCATACTCACCCGTGCCGATGGCGGCGGTCTTGGTCTCGGCGCCGTCTTTCATCGCCTGATAGAACTTGTCGAAGGGAATCGTCTGCCCCAGATCATCCGGGTATTCGACGCCGTCGATGTAGAAGTGGAAGTAGATGCACTCGAGGCCGAGCTCATGTATCTTCTCGGGAGTCAAATCGACGGTCGATTCGCAGCTCAAGACGTAATCAGACAATGGGACCTCCTTATGGCCTGCAACGCATGGGTTTTGCGCACATTTGTATATTTTCCCGCATCACGAGAAGCATTTCCAGCCGGAAAACAGAACGGGTCATGCAAACTTACGACCAGACATCCATGACATCACCGAAAAGACGCACGGCGCCCGGAACACTCCGAACGCCGCGCTAAAGGAGGGAGTAACGCACAACCTGGATGATTTCGCATGAGCCCCTTGGGGGATGGACAAGGGCGTGCGGTGTCTGCAATATCAGACCAGGTAGATGCTAATGGAATGCGTTGGACAGGAGTTGACGCAACGACCGCATCCAACGCAGTTTTCGGGGGTAGGTGCCCACGCCTTGATCTTGCCATCGACCTTTCGTGCACGCAAAACGTCATTTCTCGGACATTTGGAAATGCAGTTCATGCATCCCGTGCAGTAGTCTTCGGAAATCCTGACACGAGGACTGTTCTTGTAGAAGCCCGGAGGCGGTCCGTATGCTCCCATTCCGGACTCCCATCTAAGCCGGTGGATGGCGCGGGGGAGATGCGCCATCCACCATGAGCAGCAATTATTTCTTGAGCTCCCAGTTGGAGAGGTTCGCATAGGCCTTGTCCCACACGGTGTCATGCTTGCCATCGTATTGGTCGATGGGAATCGCGTCATCCGTGCCATCAGATGGATCGATGCAGGGATAGATCTTGCAAAGCAGACCACGCGTGCACCATGTGGCCGTCATCTGATCGGCCTTGTCCGGATCGTCATCGACGAGCACGTTGCCGGCGGCGTCGAACACGCCCTGGCTCCACGGCTCCTCAGCAGGGAGCTCGGGATACCACCAGCTCGGCGGTACCTGGACGACACCTTCGGGGATGTCCCATCCCAGATGCGCCTTCTGGCGGATACGACCCATCGGCGTCTCGATCCAGATCCAGTCGCCTTCCTTGACGTGCAGCTTGCGTCCGTCATTGAAGTGCATCCAGGTGTAGGGATACGGCTCGACCGTACGCGTGCCATGTCCCGGCGTGCGGAACTCAGAGTGATACAGCGGGCTCACGCGACCCGAAATCGTGAGGCGGAACGGATACTCCTTGGCCATTTCGGGATTGCCGAGCGGAGACTCCGGCTCGCGGTATACGGGAATCGGATCGTAGTCGAGATCCTCCAGCACGGAGGCGTAGATCTCGGCCTTGCGCGAATTCGTGGCGAATCCCATAATCTGGCCATTGTCGAGACGCTTGGCGTACTTGTAGTACTCGGTCGGATACGGGAAGTACGTGCCCATGTTGACGGCCTTCTCGTAATCCAGATCCGGGACGCGCTCGACCGTGTACTCGATCGCCTGCTCGTAGGTCTCCCACGGCCAGTCCTTCTCCTGACCCATGGCGCAGCCCAGCGCACGGAAGAAGTCATAGTCCACGCGACGCTCCTCGTAGGGCTCCACGCCACGGTCGCCCACGGTGATGAAGTCCATGGAGTCCTCGGAGGTGGTGCACAGCGGACGCTCCATCCAGTCACAAGCGGGCATGATGTAATCGGCAAGCGCCGCCGTCGGGGTCTTCCAATACTCGACGGACACGAGCAGGTCGAGGTTCTTGAGGGCCTTGTACATCTTCTTGGTGTTGGGCGCCCAGGCAAGCGGGTTGGATTCCCAGCAGATCATCGCCTTGATGGGATACGGATCGCCATCGATCATGGCATCCATGACAAGAGACGGCGAGCAAAGCATCTGGTGCAGCATCGGACGCGGCACGCCGAACATCTTGCGATAGTTCTTGTCGATCATCTTGAAGCCCTTCCACGACATGACGCGGAAGCGGTCGTTACCGATGAACTTGTCCTGGTTCGCGGGGTCCTGCAGCTCGGAGAGCTCGAACTCGGCATTGCGCACCGGATAGGTCTTCTCCTTGCCTACGGCGTTGGGATCGCAGGGCATGCCGACGAACTCGCCGCCGGGATTATCGATGTTGCCGCACAGGATGCGTAGGATGGTCTTGGCGATTCCGAAGCTCGAGGCGTTATTGCCATGCTGGTCGCCGCCGCCGAGACCCCAGATGATGCAAGCCGGGCCATTGGTGGCGTAGAGATGGGCAGCCGCTTCGATCTTGCGGACGGGCACGCCGGAAACCTTGGCGGCACGCTCGGGCGTGTACTCCTGCATGCGATCGGCAATGGCGTCGAAGACGGTCTTGCACTCGACCGTGGAGCCGTCCTTGAGCGTGACGGTATAGGTGCCGTAGAGCTGGGCGTCCACGACGGTGTCCTCGGTGGGGGTGTAGTAGCGGTTCTCGTCGGAGCACCAGCACAGGGGTGCACCTGTCTCACCGTCCCAGACGACGAAGTCCTCGTGCTTACCGCCCTCCTCGACATCGCTCGCACGCAGCAGCTTGTTCGTGTCGGTGCGGAAGAGGAACACGGCGTTGGACCAGTACTTCAGGAAGTCCTCGTCATAGAGCTTCTCGCGAATGACGTAGTGCACCCAGGCAAGGCATACCAGGCAATCGGTGTTGGGATAGGGCTGCAGCCACTCGTCGGCCTGCCCGGACTCGGTGATGCAGACGGGATCAACGACGATGAGCTGCGCGGGGTCGGGCTCGTTGACCGTCGTGCGTCCCGAGATGACGCGCCAGAGGGGCGCCTGGGGTGCATAGGACTCCTGACAGCGCTTGCCCCAGTTGACAATCGTGTGCGACTGCTGTGGGGATGCCGGCATCATGGACTCGACGGGCCATCCGACCATGGCCATGTTGAGCGTGTAGTTCCAGCACCAGCAGATGGTACCCGGATCGATAACGTTGCCGGGATTGCCCAAGAGGTTGGTGAAACGGCTGCGCGCCCACAGATGATCAGAGCGGTAGGTACCCTCGGAGGCGACGAGCGTCTCGGGGCCATATTCGTCGATGAGCGCTTGGAGCTTCTCGGCGATTTCCTTGATGGCCTGATCGTAGGAGATCTGCTCCCACTTGTCCTCGCCACGCTCGCCGACGCGCTTGAGCGGATGATTGATGCGCTTGGGGTGATAATGGAACTTGATCGCGCGCTCGCCCTTCTCGCCCAGGCGGTTGCAGAGCACGGAGCCCTCCGCGTCATCGCCCCTGAGCTCCACGAGCCTGCCGGTCTTCGTGTCGACACCGGCATAGATGCTGCAGTTCATGTGGCAGAAGTGGCAGCGGGTACGTCGCCATCGAATGCCATTGTCATCTACCGTGTTGTTGGGCACGCCGGCCATAGATGGTGTATCTGACATAGCATGCTCTCCCTTCTCTTCTTCCCCTCGCGTCTATCGCCTGGGATTCACTTCATCGAAAGACTACAGGCGACGCTTTAGAGCGAAAACGCCTTATCCGACGTATGTAAACGGGTAATGTAATGGGTAACACCCGAGGGTGATTTCTAGCTTCTGTACAGCTCTCGAACGCCAATCTCCCGCATGCAGTAGTCGCCGTTGGGAAGTTCCTCAAGTATGTTCGTGCTCTTTCCTACCCGTACGTCCGGATACGCCACGCGCAATGCATCCAAGACAGAACGCGGAAGCGATAGACTTGGCACGGCGTCATTGGCATAGCAGGCAACGCCGCATGCCTCGGCCCAGGCACGTACCTTAGGCACGTCTTCGCCAAACACCTTGAGGCAGCGCAGAAAGCCATCGTCATCGTCGCGGTCGATCCAAGGGTAGACCTTATCGAGCCCCTGCACGAAGAACGCATCGTTTTGCCGGTTTACCTGCGCCGAATTGCGATTGTCGGCACTGCAGTAATGCAGCCCGAACGAAAGCCCCTCGTCTGCCGCACGCTGCATGAGACACAGCGCGTCACGTTCGCTTTCGGCTACCGGCAAGCCGCCCGAATACCAGTAATCGTAGAGGTAATTCCACGGATGTCTGCGCAGTCGAAAGCCACGCTGGACAAACTGTTCGGCGTTATGCAGGGGAAAGCAGAACTCAAGCAGGTTGACGCCGCGCACCCCAAGCGCGTCGAACTCGCGTAGTAGTCCTATCATCCACTCCCCGGTGCCGGGGATGACCGGCATCTCGACCACGACATCGTCCACGAACGAGACGGCACGACCAATCGCCGCCAGCGCGCGCTCCTGCGCGTCATCGTCATCGGGCGGCTTCACGCTGAAGCGGATCTCGGAGAGCCCCGTCGCGGCAAGTCGCGCGAGCGCATCCTCATCGGCACGGTCGCCATTCGTGTAGATGCGCGTGTGGACCTGCGGGTACAGACTGCGCGCCTCGTCCAGAAACGCCACAACGCTATCCACGTGGAGCAGCGGCTCGCCGCCCGTAATGACGATCGC
>UQUH01000021.1 GCA_900544245.1 uncultured Coriobacteriaceae bacterium
TGGCAAAGAAGGGCGGGCGGGGGGGGGGGGGCCGCCCGCCTCGTCATCCGTGTCCTTGAAGACGATGAACGTCTCGTCGTAGACGAATTGGCTGGCGTTTCCGGTGCTGATCACGTTCCATCCGAGCTTCTTGAGCTCATTGGTGCAGTCGTTCGCCACGCCCGACACCCCCACGCCGTTCCACACGGCAACGGTGCAGTTCTCGCGCGTGACCTTGTTGGTGTCAACCTCGGAGGGACTCGCCACCGGCGACATGCCACTCGCGACACGCGAGACCATGGTGTTCCAGGTGTCGGCATCGCAGATGCTGTATTGGACGCCGCCGATCTCCTCCACCGTCGCGGGCATCTCCTCCTCGTAGCACGAGGTGTCTACGTTGATGCCATGCAGGGCGCGGAAGACCTGCGTCACGTCCTCGGTCGAGGCATCGGTGGCGAGACATGCCACGAAACTGTCGACGCGCGCGGACATCTGCTCGGTACTCGATCCGAAGAGCCTGCGGCAGATCGCGTCGGTAAGCGCCTCCTTGCCCGCCGTCGCGGGATCGACGGACAGCGGAGCGAGCTGGCTTTCGAGCCTCGTCAGCCCCGCATCGTTAATCTCTATATAGTGCGCGATGTCCACGTTGGCGAGCTTCTTGACCGCGGCGATGATGCCGCTTTCATGCGCATCGGCAAAGGCGTCCTCGATTTTGCTGTACCCCGTGCCGTCGATGTAGACACGCGTGTTGACGGGAATCCAGAAGAACGAGAGCGTGACGTTATCGGGATCGACGCAGACCAACGCGAGGTCGACGAGCGCCCCGCGCCCCTCCTCGGCAGACGAGGCGTCCGTATGGACGAGCACGTTCCAGAATAGCTCGTCACTCGATTCGACGGGCGTAAGCTGCTGGGAAATCGCCTGGGTGTCGAGTACCGGCTTGAGGGCGTTGCGAGCCGTCTGCTGGTAGACGAGCACACCGACGGCAGTGGCGAGAGCGAGGGCGATCACGCCGACGACCACGACGGTGAGCAGCGTCTTTCGCGTCTGGATGGAATCGCGCTTGCCGAAACCCGACGGGTGAATATAGGTGCCGCGCCCCTTTGCGGCACGTGAGAGCGCTGCCCGTTCCGATGCGCGCGCGGCCCTCGATTGCGCCTTGGACGATAGACGGGACTGACCAAAATGGGAGGCCCCGGACGGTTTGCGACGACGCGAACCGGCGCCGTTGATGTCAAGCCCGCCTCTTTTGCGATAGTACGACACGGTTTGCTCCGGGAAAACGCTAGAGGCTCAGGTCCTGCGCCGGGACGCGCTCGATATCGGCACCCAGGGCCTCGAGCTTCCCGACATAGTCCTCGTACCCGCGATCGATATGATGGATGCTATCGACGAACGTGGCGCCATCGGCGACGAGGCCCGCTATCACGAGCGCGGCACCCGCCCTGAGATCGGTCGAGTTGACGGGAGCCCCCGAAAGGTGGCTCACCCCATTGACGAGGGCGTGATGCCCGTCGATGCGGATGTTGGCGCCCATGCGCGCCAACTCGGCGGCGAACATGAACCGGTTCTCGAAGAGGTTTTCGGTAATGATGGAGTTACCGTTCGCCAACGCGCAAAGTACCATGAACTGTGCCTGCAAGTCGGTGGGAAACCCCGGAAACGGCAAGGTCTGTATATCGACGGGGCGCAAGTCGCCCTTGCGCTCGACGGTGATCTCGTCATCGGTGATGAACAGGTCGGCACCCATTTGATGGAGCTTCTTGAGGGCAAGGCCCAGGTGATCCGGATTGACTCCCTTGACGGTGATGGGTCCGCCCGCGGCGGCACCAGCCACGAGGAAGGTCCCTGCCTCGATGCGATCGCCCACCGTCATATGGGATGTCGAGTGGAGCTCGTCCACGCCATGGACCATCACGTCCGGCGTGCCCGCATTCTCGATTCGCGCGCCCATCGAAATCAGGAAGTCGGCGAGGTCGACGATCTCGGGCTCGCAGGCGGCGTTGTGGATGACGGTCGTTCCCCGAGCGCACACGGACGCCATCATGAGGTTCTCGGTCGCGCCCACGCTCTGGAAATCGAGGATGACCTCGGCACCGATCAGGCCGTTGGGCGTACTCGCGTGGAGGTAGCCGTGGTCTATCTCGAACTGGACGCCGAGGGCCTCGAGGCTGGCGATGTGCATGTCGAGCTTGCGCGAGCCGATCTGGCACCCTCCTGGCATCGCGACGACCGCACGTCCGAAACGCGTGATAAGCGGTCCGAGAATCGAGATCGAGGCACGCATCTTGGCAACGAGCTCGTAGGGCGTCTTGTAGGAGTTGATTCCGCGCGTGTCTATGGAGAGGGAATGGGAGCCCTCCTCACGCGTCACGGACGCACCGATGGTCGTGAGCACGTCGCTCATGACGTCGACATCGGAGATGAACGGCACGTTGCCGATGCGCGTCTCTCCAGACGCCATCACGCTGGCGGCCATGAGCTTGAGAACCGAGTTCTTGGCGCCGCGGACCTCCACCGTCCCCGAGACGGGACGCCGGCCGTTGACGACGATCAACTCACGTGAATTCATATCTCCCCTTCGATGCGCTTGCATGAGTTTAGCATCTCGCATATGGAGCGAATCTGTAGATGCTGTGATGTTGTGAGCTGCGCAACCTGTCCCCGGATAGAAGAAGGCCCGTCAACCTAGGGCTGACGGGCCAACACATCCAGACTGTGGCGGCAGGATTACTTGCCGAAGCGCTCGATGAGCTTCTCCTTCTGAGCGGAGCCCAGGCCACCGATGCGGCGGTTCTCAGCAATGCCGATCTCCTCCATGGCCTTCTGGGCGGTCACCTTGCCGACGCCGGGAAGGGAGACGAGGATCTGCAGAACCTTGGTCTTCTTGGTGATCTCATCGTCGCTGTTGAGAACCTTGGTGAGCGTGAGCTTGCCGGACTTGATATCTTCCTTGAGCTTGGCACGCTTGGCGCGGGCTTCCTTAGCCTTCTCGAGTGCGGCAGCACGCTGCTCATCAGTCATCTTGGGTAAAGGCATTTCCATCCTCCTCGAAATGGGATCTTGCATCGTGGGGGTACTATAACACTTCTGAATAGCGAGGCCACGAATATATTGCATTTCGGATGATTTACGTGACCTGCGAAAGGGCATACGGCAGCCGGCAAAGGCACGCAAACGGGAAATCTGGCGCGCCCTGAGGGATTCGAACCCCCGACCGCCGGATTAGAAGTCCGATGCTCTATCCTGCTGAGCTAAGGGCGCGCTCGAAACGACATTCTAGCGCAAAAACGCGCGTGGGCGTCTGGTCTTGCCGCTAGGCGCTAGTTTCCTCTTCGCGCCTCTTGATGACCTTCACCGCAGCAATCGTCTCGCGTAGTGTGATGTCAATCTCGTCCTCGAGGCGCCTGAGACGTGCGAGGTTCTCCTGCACGGCGGGATCGAGCGGTCCTTGTGCCCGGTTGAGCGAACGGCGCAGGCGCGTGTCGACGTCGATGAGCCGCTTCTTGAGACCCACGAGGTCGAGTCCCATGCGCGCGAGGTGGGCCGATGACCCCGCCTCGGTACTCGCCTTGTACATGCCGAGCATGAACTGGCTGATAGACTGTCCATGCGCCGTCGCATCAGCCGCGATGGCGTCCTTGGTAGAGGGAGGACAGGAAATGTTGAGCCTTCCCGTGTGGTATTCGGCGTCGCGCTTACGCATGTCCCTCGCCCGCCATCATCGAGACCGCATGGTCGAACTGGTCGTAGACCCCTTCCCAGTTCTCCTCGGCGGCCTTCTTCGATCCGGGCAGGTTGACGACAAGCACGCGCCCGCGTTGCGCGGCAATCGCGCGACTGAGCATCGCACGATGCGTCTTGGTCATGGAGTAGGCCCTCATCGCCTCGGCGATTCCGGGAACCTCGCGGTCGCAGACCTTGCGCGTCGCCTCGGGCGTGACGTCGGCAAGAGAGAGGCCACTGCCTCCGCAGGTCAACACGACGTCCGCACCGGCATCGCAGCAGGCCACGATCGCATCCGCGATCGTGTCGACGTCGTCTTTCACGACCACGCGCGACAATGTGGTCCAGCCCTGCTCGGCGATGAGCTCCTCGAGGCGAGCGCCCGCCGTGTCCTCGTCGATGCTCCTCGTCGACGAGCAGGTCACGATTCCGAATTTGATGTCCATGGTCCGTACCGTCCCTAGTCTCGCGTCCACAATCCCGTGCGACCGCCCTCCTTGCGGACGAGATGCACGTCGCAGATCTCCATGCCGCGGTCGACCGCCTTGCACATATCGTAAATCGTGAGCAAGGCGATGCTCACCCCGGTGAGAGCCTCCATCTCGATGCCGGTCTTTCCGGTCACGCCCGTGGTCATGGTCGCGTGTATGCCAACGCGACCGTCTTCGCGCTCGTCCGGCATGACGGGTTCGAGCTCGCACTTTGACTTGGTGATGTTGAGGGGATGGCACATGGGAATGAGCGAGCTCGTCTGCTTGCAGCCCATGATTCCCGCGACGCGCGCGCAGGCGAGCACGTCTCCCTTCGCAGCCGTGCCGTCCGTGATCATCGCGAGGGTGTCCGGATGCATGAAGATCCAGCCCTCGGCAATCGCCTGGCGTTCGGTGTCGGCCTTTGCCGATACGTCCACCATGCGCACGACGCCTTTCTCGTCGACATGGCTTAGCTGCCCGTCGCGTGCCATGTCGTTCTCGGAATTGCCAGCCGAAAGGCCGCCCGGTCTATCTTGTGTCATCGTCTAGCCTCCAATCTGGCTCATGCGGCGCTCCGTGCCGCGTTCCTCGTGATGCTCATCGGGCTTGATGCCGATGGCCTCCCTGATCGCCTCGTCAACCGCCCCTTCATCCCCTGCCCGGATGGGGCCCATGACATCGATTTCCCTGTCACTGAACAGGCAGGGACGGAGCTTTCCGTCCGACGTGAGCCGCAGACGATTGCACGAAGCGCAGAAATGGTTGGACATCGCGCTAATGAAGCCGACCGTACCCTGGGCACCGGGGAGCCTGTAGTAGATGGCGGGCCCGGCTCCCGAGGGAAGGCTCTCGTCATCCACAGGCTCGAGCGGTCCGATGCCGGCCGCGGCCGCGCCCTCGTTGATGCGCTCGATGATTTCGCTCGCCGGGATGATATCGTCTTCGGTCCACCCGGCTCCCGAGCAGCCCGAGCTTTCGCCCACCGGCATGTACTCGATGAAGCGCACGTGCAGGGGCCTGTCGAGCGTCAACTTGGCGAACGCGAAGAAGTCCTGGTCGAGGCCACGCACCGCGACGGCGTTGATCTTGACGGGGTCGAAGCCATGCTCGAAGGCAGCATCTATGCCGGCGAACACGTCCTCGATCTTGCCCAGGCGGGTCACGTAACTGAACTGCGCCGGGTCGAGCGTGTCGAGGGATATGTTGACGCGCGTGAGTCCCGCATCCCTGAGTTCCGAGGCCATCTTGGGAAGCAGGATGCCGTTGGTGGTGAGCGATATGTCCTCGATCTCCGGAATATCGTTAATCTCGCGGATGAGGTCCACGACGCCCTTGCGCACGAGCGGCCCGCCGCCGGTGAGGCGCACGCGGCGGATGCCCGCCTTGACCGCCCGACGCGTGAAGTCGGCAATTTCCTCGATGCGCAGGACCGATTCGTGGGAACGAAACGGAACGCCCTCCTCGGGCATGCAGTATATGCATCTCAGGTTGCAGCGGTCCGTCAGGGAAATGCGCAGGTAGTCGATCTTGCGCCCGTAGTTGTCCTTCATGTGGCTCCCTCGTAGAGATTCGTCGCGGGGTACTATAGCTTGTCGACGTCGATGTTTGCGAGGTCGAGGAAATACCGTGCCACGGCATCGAAATCGTCGAGGCCGAACACGGGCTTTTGCTCGGAACGCACCTGGGCCGCAAGCTCGTCGTTGTCGGTGATGAGGGCCAGACGCTCGTCAGATGCGAGTTTGGGATCGGGATGACCGGCAGCCGTGCGATAGACCTCGACGGCCCCGTCGGCCTCGGCGCGAAAACCCTCGACGATCACCATGTCCACGTCATCGGCAATCCTGGCGACGAGCTCGTCGCGCGTCAGTTCGCCCTGCGGCGTGCTCACAAAGATAGCGTACTGGTCCGAAGCGCTGAGCACGACCGGATTCGCGCCTGCCTGCGCGTACTTCCACGAGTCCTTGCCCTCGACGTCGACGCCTCCCGTCTTGTGCCCGTGATGCTTGATGACGCCGACGCGGACCCCCATGTCCGTGAGCAGGCCCACGACGTGGGTGACAAACGTCGTCTTGCCGGAATTGGACCATCCGGTCACCGTTATGACTGGTACAGCACCCATGGACGCTCCTTGCATATCGTGCGGAAAGCATTGTGCTGAGCAGAGTATAGCGCAGCTCCTCCGGAAAAACCGAAGGCCCGGCCGCGCAACGCTGTCGATGGCAACACGCGGGCAGCGCATGTGCGTGCCCGGGAGCGGGAGATGTCGGATCATGTGCGGATCCCGCCCGGAAAACGGTCGGCATTCGTCCAGATTGTCGGGGTGGTTGACCCGGACGGAATGGACATAGCATGGCGATTCCCACAAGCGCCGGCAGCGATCCGCCGGCCGAGCAGACGAAGGAGAAGGCATGCAGAAGGACTCATGGCACACAGGAGAGTATGCAAGCGCGTTGAAGAGGGTGCGGGGCATCGCATGCACCTTGCTGCTCGTATGCGCCATGATCATGCCCTGCGCCGGTGCGCCAATCGCGCAACGCGCGCTGGCTTCGGGGTCGAGCGTGACCCTTTGGAAAGTCGGCAACATCGAGTACACGGACGGCGCGTGGAACACGCACATATTCAAGGTGAACGATGGCGAGGGGGAGGCAACCGCGTACTGCGTGGAACCTGCCAAGAACTCGCCGCCAGAGGGTCAATACGCCAAAGCCGCGTTTAGCATTCCCACCGGGAGGGAATACGAGTTGAGGACGGGCCTGTGGTTTGGCTACGGCGGTCCCGGCTTCGATGCGAGCATGTGGCCCGCCACGAACTGGAACGGCGTGCCGATGTCAGATGACGACTACTACCTGGCGACGCACATCCTTCTTTCCGACGCCTATTGCTCGAATCTCTACGAGGCCTGCTATGGCGCGGGAGACAACTTCAGGTATTGGATCGAGTGGAACGTGACGGGACTCGACATGGACAATGGCAGCGTCGTCAACGAGGGGGCCTTCGGACGCGTCGCGTTGCGCCATTCTGGCGAGATTCCCCCGAACTTCGAGACCTACCTCATCGACGGCGGAAGTCGCCAGACCATAGCCGCGAGCTCGGCCTACCACCCGTACGGCACCATCAAGATGAACAAGCGATCCGCAAATCCCGGCATCACGGACGGCAATCCGATCTACACCATGGAAGGCATCACCTACGGTATCTACACGGACCGGAATTGCGACGCGGCAAGCGACACGGGCAGAGCCCTCGTGCTCGACGAGAGCGGGTACGCGCAGGTCGACGAGATCCGCATGGGAACGTATTTCATCCGCGAGGAGGCGAGCTCGGTTGCCGGGACGGGCTACGCGCATGATCCGACCGTCTACAGTTGCCAGGTCGCCGGCGGGCAGGTCAGCTGGCTGCACGACACCGCGAACGCGGCCGGCGACGTGGACCAGAACGACATCACCGACACTCCGATCGCCTCGCGTGCCGAAATCCTCATCCAGAAGCACGACCTGCTCACGAAGAGCTCCGTTCCCTCGGGCGATGCGGACATGGCAGGCGCCCTGTTCGAGGTGAGGTATTTCGCGAATACGGGCGGCGCCACGTCGGGAAGCGCGACGCGCACATGGAAGTTCGTGACCAACGGCGAGGGCCAGGTCGACCTGCGTGATTCTGGCTGCTTCGTCTCCGGCGATGCCCTGTATCGCAATCCCGACACGGGGGAGGCGCTGTTTCCGCTGGGAACGTATTCGATTCGCGAGCTGAGCGCGCCGGGCTCCTACGAACCTCCCTCCGATGCAAAGCCACAGACGCTCGTCGTCACGGCGAGTGGCACGGGCGAATACGACATCTCGTGCGAGGAGCTCGCACATGGCGGCCTCATCGTCGAGGAAACGCCAATTCGCCACGACCTCTCCTTCGCCAAGCGGGACATGGACACGCAGCGACCCATGAGGGACATTCCCTTCATGGTCTCGCGCATTGCCGACGACGGCTCGCTAATCGAAAGACACGTCATCGTCACGGACGCAAACGGCATGTTCGACTCGAGCGCTGCGCGCGCATTCCACACGACGCGGACAAACGCCAACGACGCGGCCGTGACCGTACGTGGAGATGGAAGCTACCTTGTAGACGAGAGCCGCCTGGACAACGGTGCCGGCACATGGTTCGGCACCGCCAAAGACGGAAGCTGGATAGCGCCCGACAACTCGTTCGGCGCCTTTCCGGATAGCGTGACAGGCAAGTACGTCTTCGAGGAGCTTCCCGTGCAAGCCAATGTGAACAAGGCGCTTGTCCGTTTCGAAGCGTATGCGCATGCCGCGCAGTCAAGGACGATCGACCTGGGAACCGTGGGCAACACGACTCCAACCCTGGCGACGACGGCACGCGATGCCGCTGATGGTGACAAGCTCGTGAGTCGTGACACGGATGCCAGAATTGTCGATTCCATTGCATACAGCGGACTCGTGGCCGGTCAAACCTACACACTCGAAGGCTATCTCGTCAACGCGGCAAGCGGCGAGAAGCTATGCGACCGCGAAGGCAATGCCATCTCCTCCTCGCTCACGTTTATCGCAGCAGCCAGCTCTGGAAACATCGAACTCGGCTTCGATTTCGATGCCGCACGGATGGAGGACGGCGCATGCGTCGTCGTGTGCGAGCGGCTATTCGAGAAGGGCCGCCTTCTCGCACAACACGAGGGCCTTGACGACAGCTCCCAGACCGTCACGATCGTACAGCCCACAATCGCAACGAGCGCAATGGATGAACTCGACGGCGATTCGCTGCTCACCGGGGATGTCGATACGACCATTATTGACCGCGTTACGTACACGGGACTCACACCCGGAGCAAACTACGAGTTAACAGGCATCGTCATGGACTACGCAAGTGCTCAACCCTTCCAGGGCCCGGACGGCCTGGTCACATCGACGATATCATTCAATCCCGAAGCACCTTCAGGCTCAATCGACATGAGGTTCACCCTCGATGCCTGCGAACTCGAGCCGGGTACGAAGCTCGTGGTCTTCGAGCGCCTCACGCGTGATGGCGTTCTCATCGCGAGTCATGAGGACCTCAATGACACCGGACAAACCGTGAGCGTCTTTCCGCCGGCGCTGCAGACGCACGCTGCCGATTCGCAGGATGGCGACTCATGCGTTGCCGCCGACTTGCACGCGCACGTTGTCGATACGGTCTCGTACAAGGGCCTCAAGGCAGGAAGGGAGTACACGCTCGAAGCGACGCTCGTAGACAAGAGGACGGGGCAGCCCATACTCGACCCCTTCGACCGGCCTGTCACCGCAACGCACCTGTTCACGCCCATCGAGCAAAGCGGGAGTACCGACGTGGTCTTCGACTTCGACGCATCGAACATCACGACATCGACGGCGACCGTCGTCTTCGAGGAACTCTATCGCGATGGACGCTATCTTGCGAGTCACATTGACCTGAACAGCGTCGACCAGTCAATTGTCATCGAGCCGCCCATCATCCAGACGGGGGCGAGCTCAGACGGCATTTCCAAGCAAGTCATGCGCGATAGGGATGTCACGATTATCGACGAGGTCTCGTACCACAACCTCAAGGCAGGGCAGAGCTACGAGCTCACAGGTAGCGTCATGGACAAGGCGACGGGCAAGCAACTGCTCGACAGGAACGAATCGCCAATAGAAAGCAGCCTTGCGTTCACGCCTGATACCAGCTCGGGGCTCGTGGAGCTTTCCTTCACGCTCGATGCAACCGTCGTAGACGAGGGAAGCGAGCTCGTCGTCTTCGAGAAGCTCTACCGCGATGGGGTCGAAATCGCCTCACACGAAGACATCGAGAGCATGCGGCAAACAGTCACGGTCACCAAGCCCTCCATTTCGACGACGGCAACATCCGAAGATGGCGCCAAGAGCATCGTGCGAGATGTAGACGCCATGATTGTTGACACCGTAAGCTACAGGGGACTCGCGCCCGAATGTACCTACGAGCTCATTGGTCGAGTCATGGACAGGACAAGCGGGCAGGCCCTCGTTGATGCAAACGGACAAGAGGTCATCGCACAGACGGACTTCATCGCAGAACATGCAGACGGGAATACGACGCTTTCATTTGCCTTTGACGCGAGCCTGCTCGAAGACGGACACGAACTCGTCGTCTTCGAGAGGCTCTACCGCGATGACGAAGAGGTCGCCGCGCACGAAGATATAGATGACGAAGAGCAAACGGTGAACGTGATCCCTCCCGCCATCGAAACATTCGCGAGCGATACGCTCGACGGCGACAAGATCGTCGCCGCACATGAGGAGACGCGGATTCTCGACACGGTCTCATACGAAGGCCTGAAGCCTGGCGCCACATACGAGTTCGTAGGTACGCTTATGGACAAGAAGGCAGAATCGCCCCTGCTCACCGCACAGGGGCAAACAGTACAGGCGACACGCAGCTTCACCCCCGACCAGCCAAGCGGAACCGTTGACGTCACCTTCTCCTTCGATGCGTCGAACAGCTCCGAAGAGCAGGAGGTGGTGATCTTCGAGGAGCTCTACCGTGATGGAAAGCTCATCGCAACGCATGCCGATTACGAGAACACCGCCCAAGCGGTAAACCTTGCGCCACCACATATCAAGACTTCCGCATCAGATGCCGCTGATGACGACAAGGACGTCGAAGGCGACGGACCTGCGACCATTATCGATACGGTCTCGTTCACTGGTCTCATCGTCGGCGAGAGCTACGAGCTCGACGGCGCGCTCATGATCGATGACGGGACAATCGAGGGAATACCCGCACGCGATGCCTTCGGAAACCCCATTACCGCCCATCTCGCTTTCACACCCGAAGCCTCACACGGGAGCGTCGATATCTCGTTTGAGGTCGACACGACACTTCTGGAAGATGACACCAAGCTCGTTGCCTTCGAGCGACTCTTCGCCGACGACACGCTCATGGCAGAGCACGCCGATATCCATGACGAGAACCAGACCGTAACCGTGAAACCCACAATACCTGTCACACCGCCGGATGCACCGGAATCCAAGCTACTTGGATTCTTGCCAAAAACGGGCGACTCGACAGCGTGGATGCTTTTGGCTTGCTGTCTTATCGGGAGCGCGACGTTCGGTTTGCTCGCATTCCTGCAACGCAAGGCCTCCGGCGCGATGCGTGACGAGAAATAAGAAGTGGAGGCTACTTGCCGATGAGCTTGAGCAAGTAGGGAATCTCAGTCTCGAAGTCCACGCCATACCAGTTGTGGTCGGGCTGGGCGATGGTCGCCTTGATGCAGGCGACGGTGTAATCGGCTGCCACGGCCAGTGCTTCGTCAAGCTCGAAACCATTCATCAACGCACCGACCGTCGTCGAGGAGAAGACGTCGCCCGTCCCGTGAAAACGCGCGTCAACGAGCTCGTTGAAATAGGAGAAGTACTCACCGGTCTGGCCATCAAGACCGTAGACGCCGCAGCTGCCCGGCTCGAGGCTCACGCCGGTGAGAACCGCCTTCTTGGGACCGAGGGCAACAAGCCCCTGGAGAAGGTCACGCACGTAGTCCTCGTCGTACGTGCCGTCTTCCTTGTACTCGGCTCCGAGCATGAATGCGGCTTCGGTGATGTTGGGGTCGATGATATCGGCCTTGGAGCAGACCACCGTGCCCATTGCCCGGGCGAACTCGGGGGTGAAGCCCTTGTAGAGCGCGCCGTTGTCGGCCATGGCCGGGTCGACGAAGATGAGCGTGTCGTCTTCCCTGTGACGATCGAAGAAGCGGCTTACGAGCTCGAGTTGCTCGAAGGAACCAAGGTAGCCCGTATAGATGGCATCGAAGTCAACCCCGTTGTCAATCCAGCTCTGGGAGATGGGCTCGATCTGGTCGGTCAAGTCATCGAAAGTGAAGCTCTTGAAGGCGGTGTGAACCGAGAGAACGGCCGTGGGAAGGATGCCACACTCGACACCCATGGCCGAGATGATGGGCAGGGCGACGGTGAGGGAGCACTTTCCAACGCAAGAGATGTCCTGGATGCTTACGACGCGCTTCATGGTGAGCCTCTTCCCCTAAAAGCAACGGGCACCACACGGTGCCCGTTGGCAGGTGTCTGGAGCGGGCGATGGGAGTCGAACCCACCTCATGAGCTTGGAAGGCTCAGGTTCTACCGATGAACTACGCCCGCAATGTAGACGGATTATACCCCAATGGCTACGCATCGCAGGATAAAGCTGGAGAAAGTTTAACGCAGCAGCCCTATCTCCTCCTTGTAGGGTGGCAACGTCTTCTTCGTCTCGCCCTCGGCGCACCGGTACGGTGTCTCCAGAATCTTGGGCACCTTGGCAAAACGCCCATCATGCACGATCTTTCGTAGGGTCTCTAGGCCGATGGTCCCCTCGCCGACGTTCGCGTGACGATCCTTATGCGATCCGCGCGGATTCACGCTATCGTTCACGTGAATGACAGCAATCTGGTCGAGGCCGATTTGCGCGTCGAAACCCGCGAGCACGCCCTCATAATCCCCAACCAGGTCATAACCCGCGTCGTTGACATGGCAGGTATCGAAGCATACCCGCAGGCGCTCGGGAAAGCGCACGCCGTCGTAGATCGCGGCGATCTCCTCGAAGGTCCTCCCGATTTCGCCGCCCTTGCCGGCCATCGTCTCGAGCGCGACAAAGACACCGCTCTCATCCTGCTCCAAAACCTGGTTAAGCCCTTTGACGAGCTGTTCAATGCCGGCTTGCGCACCTGCACCGACATGTGATCCGGGATGCAGCACCAGTGACTTGACGCCAAGCGCGGCGGCACGTTGCAAGTCCATGGCAAGAAACTCTACGCCAAGCTCGAAGGTATCAGGCTTCATCGAATTGGCGAGGTTGATGATATAAGGCGCATGGACGACCACCTCGCGGATACCGACCTGTTTTGCCCGTTCGAGACCGGCCTCGATATTGAGCTCGGGGAGGGGCTTGCGTCGCGTGTTCTGCGGAGCGCCGGTATACACCATGAGAGCGTTGGCGCCATAGCCATCTGCCTCGTTCACGGATCCCAGAAACATGTCCTTTCCCGACATGCCCACATGGGAACCGAGGATAATCTCGTCCATGACCTCACCTTTATGACCTGGAATGGTTGGTCGGGAAGACAGGATTCGAACCTGCGACATCCTGCTCCCAAAGCAGGCGCGCTACCAGACTGCGCCACTTCCCGACGCGGAGATGAAGTATAGCGCACTTTTGCCATTTCCTTTGGTCGATAAGCATTTTGCGCTACGCTTTTGATAAGCAAAATGTCGAACGTACTCTACATTTGATTCTATTACTGCCGTAATATCGATTACATTCGATATCCTTGTGTCAAGGGGTCTGACTCCCTGGCACAGTGCTCTGTCCGCCTATCTTCTATGCGAGCCTTGCCCACTTGCGCTTGCCGACCTGCAGCGTGGCACCAGTCAGCTCGGAAGCTGGCATATGGTACGCGCCCTTGGCGACAACTTCGCCGTTCACCTTGACACCACCCTGGTCGATCATGCGGCGGCCCTCGCCACCGGAGGCGACGAGCTTGAGGTCGGCGAGCAGCTTGGGCAAGTAGACGCCACCTTTCTCGGGGTCATCCTCGAGCGCGATGTCGAAGACCTCGATGTCCTCGGGAACGCCATGCGCCTTGAAGACGCGATCGAACTGCTCCTCCGCATCGGCCGCGGCTTGTTCGTCGTGATAGATCTTGATGATCTCGCGTGCGAGCCGGCGCTTCGACTGGTTGGGATCGAGCTCCCCGGCCGCCAGACCGGCCTCGATTTCGTCGACCTCGGCGACGGGCAGAGCAGTCGCCAAACGGTAGTACTTGGGCATGAGCTCGTCGGGGATGCTCATGATCTTGCCGAACATATCGGCAGGTTCGTCGGTGAGGCCCACGTAGTTGCCATAGGACTTGGACATCTTGCGCACGCCATCGAGGCCCTCGAGCAAGGGCAGGGTCAGGCAGACCTGGGGCTCCATGCCCCTCTTCTCCATGAGCTCGCGTCCGGCGAGCAAGTTGAAGAGCTGGTCGTTGCCACCGAGTTCGACGTCGGCCTTGATGACGACCGAGTCATACGCCTGCATGATGGGGTAGATGAACTCGTGCATGGCGATGGGCTGCTGATTGTGGTAGCGGTTGGAGAAGTCGTCACGCTCGAGAATGCGGGCAACCGTGAAGTTCGAGAGAAGGCCGAGCAACTCGGCGAGATCGAGATCGAAGATCCAATCGCGATTGTGCACGACCTTGGTCTTCTCGGGGTCGAGCACCTTCATCGCCTGGTCCATGTAGGTGCGGGCGTTCGCGTCGATCTGCTCGGCGGAAAGTTGGGGGCGAGTCGTATCGCGGCCGGAAGGGTCGCCGATCATCGCCGTGCCATCGCCGATGATGAGGGTGACCTCATGGCCCAGGTCCTGGAACTGGCGCAGCTTGCGCAGAGGCACCGCATGCCCGATGTGAAGATCGGGGCTCGTCGGATCCACGCCAAGCTTTATGTTGAGCGGCGTGCCGCGGTCGAGTTTCTTCTTCATGGCCTCAAGCGGGGTCAGCCCCGCGACGCCAGACTGGATGATGTGAAGTTGTTCTTCGCTCGAAAGCACGATCTTGCCTTTCACGAGACTTTCTTATCGTCTAAAACTGCTATCTTAGCAGATAGAACCCATGGTAAACCCTGCGCCTATTCGACGGGTCGGAAGAGATGCCCCGTGGTAGTGGCAGGTAGCTTGGCGACTTTCGTGCCGTTCAGACCGCTGCGCACGCGATTGAGCGCGTGCTCAGCCTCCCCCTCGGTCATGAGCGTGGCGTCCACGGCAAAGCCGCGTATGCCCGCACGGAGCAAATCGCCGATGGCATGGGCAACATCGAGGGGAACGGCGTTGTAGATATGCCCGCAGCCACGCAAGTCCGTCGTCACGGGGAAGCGATAGCCCTTGCGGTCCTCGAGAAAGCACGGCGTGGCACGGCGCTCGCACGTTCCGCAACGCTCGTCACAGGGGCCTTGCGCCATGAGGAAACAATGGTCGCTCACCATGAGCTCCTGGGATCCGATGACGATGACGCCCAGGGGCAGGGGTGATTCGTCGGCAAGCAGTTTCATCTGGTGGAGCGTGAGCTCGGGCGAGAGCCAAACGAAACTCGCGCCGAGCGCGGCCCAGGTGCGGATGGCCTCGACGTTGGTGGCGTACATGCGCGGCCCGATGGAGCACCCCGGCTCGAATTGCTCGAGCGTGCAGGCGATGTTCGTATCGTCGAAGCGGATGACGGTCGCGAAAGGCGCCATATCCGAGTGATCCGGAACACGCGTGATGTCGACGGATCCAGCTCGCAAGGCCGGTTTGGCGCTTTCCTCGAGCAATGCCTCCTCGAACGCCTCGAGTGCGGCGGTTCGCGTCTTGTGCAGAGCAGAAAACCCGATGCCGACTCCCTCGTCGAGCTCGACGGTCCATGCTTCGCACGCAAAGGGTGTCGCACCGAGTCTTCCCACGTGGTCGATGACGTCCTCGCGCGTAACCGACTTGGTACGAGCCTCCTCGACGATGGGACCGAGCGCGCGTGCCTCATGACCGGCACCGTCATGCACGGTGATTTCGAGCGGCTCGCCCTTCCTCATGTGCACGTCAATCGAAACCGGAATCTTCATCCCCGCCTCGGTGCGTTCTTGCGCATCGGCGGCGAGCTTGGCCGAGCGCACGCGAAACACGCGGTCGCCAACGGATACCGGTTCGCGGACGCCCAGATACTTCGTCTCGCCCTTGAGTGTATCGGACGACTCGACGGTGTAGGTAACGCGGCCCTTCGAAGTCCAGAACTCGAGCAGGTCGCCCACGGCGATGTCAGCGCTCGCGGCGAGCTTCACCTTGCCGGCTGAGTACCCCGTGACGCGCCCGACGGCAACACCGCGATTGTTGGGGCGCCTGTAGCCCATCATGTCGTTTCCACGCTCGCCGGCAAGATAGCCTTGCGTAAACCCACGGTTGAACGCCTCGGCCAGAGTATCCTTGGCATCGGGTTCGACCTCGTAGGAGGCGACATCCTCCCATGCGCGGTCGATGGCCTCGCGATAGATCGCCGTAACCGTCGAGACGTACTCAGGCGACTTCATGCGCCCCTCGATCTTGAGAGATGCGACATCGGCTTCGATGAGCCGGTCGATCATCTCGATACCGCAAAGGTCACGCGGGCTGAGCAGATATTGTCCCTCGTCCGCGAGCTTCCTGCCATCCGCGTCCACGAGCCTGTAGGGCAGACGACAGGGCTGGGCGCACAGACCGCGATTCGCGCTGCGTCCGCCGATGAGCGAGGAGAGCAGGCACTGACCCGACTGGCAGATGCACAGCGCGCCGTGGACGAACACCTCGAGGTCAACGCCGAGCTCGGCAAACTCGGCAACCTTTTCGATGGAAAGCTCGCGGGCAAGCGTGACACGCGAGCAACCCAGACGCGCGGCAAGCTCGATGCCGCGTTTGCCGCGCACGTTCATCTGCGTCGAGGCGTGCAGCTCGAGCTCGGGCAGCTCACGACGCAACACGGACATGAGGCCGACGTCCTGCACGATGGCGGCATCGATTCCCGCTTCGGCGGCATCCGTGACCATCGAAAGGACATCGTCCATCTCGCCGGGAAACACGAGGGTGTTGGCCGTGAGATAGACACAGGCGCCGCGCAGATGGGCGTCACGACACGCAGCACGCAGGTCGTCGATGTCGAAGTTGTCGGCATTACGACGCGCGTTGAACGAACCGGCACCCAGATAGATGGCATCGGCACCGGCGGCAAGCGCCGCCTCGAACGCCTCGCGATTTCCCGCGGGGGCGAGCAGTTCCGGCTTTCTCATCGCCTAGTCCGCCATCGCATGCGTATCGGCCGCGAGGCTCTCGCGTGCGTGCTCGAGCTGGACCCTGACTGCCTCGTGGCCAGTCGCGCCATAGGTCGTGCGTCGCTCGACGACCTTGTCGATGTCAACCGCCTCGAGCGCATCCGCGGCGAAGTGCCCGTCGGCTTCGGCTAGCTCTTCGGCGCTCAGGTCCTGCAAGGTCCTCCCCTGCTTCTCGCACTCGAGCACGAGCCTGCCCACGATGGCATGCGCCTCGCGGAACGGCACACCACATCCGACGAGATAATCGGCCAGGTCGGTGGCGGCCATGAAACCGCCGAGCGCCCCGGTGCGCATGGCATCCTCGTTGACTTTCAGGGTGCGGATCATGCCCGTCATCACGACGAGGGAGTTGCCGAGCGTGTCGACCGCGTCAAAGACGCCCTCCTTGTCCTCCTGCATGTCCTTGTTGTAGGCCAGGGGCAGACCCTTCATGGTCGTGAGCAGCGCCATGAGGTCGCCATACACGCGCCCGGTCTTTCCACGGATGAGCTCGGCGAAATCGGGATTCTTCTTCTGGGGCATGATCGACGAACCCGTCGAGTAGGCATCGGACAGGCGGATGAAGCCGAACTCGTTGCTCGACCAGTAGATGAGCTCCTCGCACAGACGCGACAGGTGCATCATGGCGACCGAGCAGGCGTAGGAGAGGTCGAGCAGGAAATCGCGGTCGCTCACGGCATCCATGCTGTTTTCGGCCACGGCGGCAAACCCGAGCCCGTCTGCCACGAAGTGCCGGTCGAGCGGATACGTCGTGCCGGCCAGCGCCGCACTGCCCAACGGCAGCACGTCGGCGGCGCGGTAAGCCGCGCGCAGGCGCTCGAAGTCACGCGCGAACATCCAATAGTACGCGAGCACGTGATGCGAGAAGAGCACGGGCTGGGCCTTCTGCATGTGCGTGTAGCCCGGCATGACGACGCCAAAGTTGTCCTGGGCGAGATCGAGCAGCACGCCGCGCAGGTCGAGCACCTGGTGCGCGAGGCCGTCCGCGAGCTTCTTGGCATGATGACGCGTGTCGGTCGCGACCTGGTCGTTGCGACTGCGGCCCGTATGCAGACGACCACCTGCCGCGCCAATCGCCTCGGTCAAGTTGCGCTCGATGGACATGTGGATATCCTCGTCGTTTATGTCGAAATCGAAGTCGCCTTCCTCAATGCGCGCGGCGATGGCGTCAAGGCCAGCGCGAATATCCTCGGCATCCTCTTCCGAAATCACGCCCTGACGGGCGAGCATGAGCGCATGCGCCTTCGATCCCTCGATGTCGGACTCCCACATGCGCTGGTCAACGGGCAAAGAAGCGCCAAAGGCCTGCGTGAACTCGGTGGGCGAATCCTCGAAGCGCCCACCCCAGAGCGCCTCGTTCATATGCGTGCTTTCACTTGTCGATGATGTCTCGTGCATTGTGAACTCCATGCCGTCTATGTCGTGATCAAACAGACAATATATCAAAAGATGCGGTGTTGACGGGCAACAGCCAATGATGTCCCGCCCGACCGTTGGCCCACGGAAAAAGGCTTTCACTTTACCGTACTAAAGTTATAATAGTGCGCCACTAGGCTTTATGGACGAGAGGTTTTCATGAATACAGGAGATTACGCAGTCATCATCGCCATCTTGATTTACTTCATGGTGGTGCTCATCATCGGCTTTTCCTACGCGAGGCGCGCTAACAAGTCCTCATCGGAGTATTTCCTGGGCGGCCGTAAGGTCGGTCCCTGGTTCACGGCCCTTTCAGCCGAGGCATCGGACATGTCGGGCTATCTGCTCATGGGCCTGCCGGGTCTCGCCTACTTCACCGGTGCCGCCGACGCAGGCTGGACATGCATCGGCCTGGCACTCGGCACCTACTTCAACTGGCTGCTCGTCGCCAAGCGCCTGCGTCGCTATTCCGAAAAGGCCAACGACTCGATCACCCTGCCCGGTTTCTATTCCAATCGCTTTCACGACACCAAAAACGTCGTGAGCACGGTTGCGGCCGTCATCATCCTCATCTTCTTCTGCGTCTACACGGGCAGTTGCTTCGTCACCTGCGGCAAGCTCTTTAACACGCTCTTTGGCATGGACTATACGGTCATGATGATCTTCGGCGCCATCATCGTGTTCCTCTACACGATGGTCGGCGGCTACCTCTCGGTCGTCGCGACCGACTTCGTGCAGGGCTGCCTCATGTTCTTTGCCCTGGCGGTCGTCGTCATCGGCTCCATCGCCATGGCGGGTGGCGTCGAGAACACCGCCGCGTTCCTCTCCGACATCCCCGGCTACCTCTCTATGGTGCAGACGGCCACGCCCGAGGTCGATGCCGACGGCGTGCAGTACATGATTGGTGGCGCTCCCATCTTTGGCATCCCGACGGAATACGGCCTGCTCACCATCATCTCGACCCTGAGCTGGGGTCTGGGCTACTTCGGCATGCCGCAGGTGCTCGTGCGCTTCATGGGCATCCGCAACGACAGCGAGATCAAGACCTCGCGTCGCATCGCCATCGTCTGGGTCGTCGTCTCGATGTTCTGCGCGATCATGATCGGCATCATCGGCCGCTATCTCTTCCCCGCCCAGTACCTCACCCAATCCGGCGCGGAGAGCATCTTCATCTTCCTGTCGCAAGTCATGCTCCCCGGTTTTCTCTGCGGCCTGGTCGTCTCGGGCATTCTTGCCGCTTCAATGTCGAGCGCCTCGTCGTATCTGCTTATCACGGGCTCGTCAGTCGCCGAGAACATCTTCCGCGGCGTCTTCAAGAAGGACGCCACCGATAACCAGGTGCTCATCGTGAGCCGCATCACGCTGGCCTGCGTCCTGCTCTTCGGCATTGCCGTTGCCTGGAGCGAGGATTCGATCATCTTCAACGTCGTCTCGTATGCCTGGGCCGGCCTGGGTGCCTCGTTCGGGCCGCTCACGCTCTTCAGCCTGTACTGGAAGCGCACGACCAAGTCAGGTGCCATCGCGGGCATGCTGACGGGCGCCGTCTCCGTCATCGTATGGCATAACCTCATCAAGCCGCTTGGTGGTGTGTTCGGCATTTACGAGCTGCTGCCGGCCTTCATCCTGAGCTGCCTGGCGATCCTGATCGTCTCGCTGCTGAGCAAGGAGCCCTCCGAGGCCATTCAGTACGAGTTCGACCACTACATGGACGAGGAGCTCGTCGACCGTCACCTGGACGCCGTACTCGAGGGCGGCATTCCGCTCAAGGGCGTCAACATGCCCGTCGACACGCCCATCCATCCCAACGAGGCCGAGGCGGTCGACGAAAAGGAGCCCGTCACCTTCAAGGAGAGTGTTGTTGCCGATGCCCATGGCGAGACGCTCACGCGCAGTGCAGAGGCCGAGGGCAAGAAGGTCGAGGAGACCATTACGATCGAGGAGAAGCCCGAGTAGGGCACTTCGTGGATATGACAGAGGGGGCTGGTCACCTTTCGTGACCAGCCCCCTCTTCTTTATTACGTACGGGAATCCTGCTCCTACACGACGCCGGGACAGCCCTCGTCCTGACGATGCTTGGCCCACACGCGCGTAGACAGGCCAAAGAGGTCGATGAAGCCCTCGGCGCTGTCACGGTTGAAGGTGTCGGCGGAATCGTACGTGGCCAGGCCGTAATCATAGAGCGAGTACTTGCTGCGACGGCCGACCGTCACGCAACTGCCCTTGAGGAAGCGCAGGCGCACGTCACCGGTCACGAGCTGCTGCGTGGTCGCGCAGAAACCGTCGAGCGCCTCCTTGAGCGGCGAGAACCACAGGCCATCGTAGACGAGCTCGGCCCACTTCTGCTCGACGATGGGCTTGAAGTGCAGAAGCTCGCGCTCCAGGCACAGGTCCTCGAGCGCCTTGTGCGCCTGGATGATGGAGAGCGCACCGGGCACTTCGTAGCACTCGCGGCTCTTCACGCCCACGAGACGGTTCTCGATCATGTCGACGCGACCAAACCCGTTGCGACCGGCGATCTCGTTCATCTTGAGGATGATGTCGTGGAAGCTCATCTTCTCGCCGTCCAGCGCGCAGGGCACGCCGGCCTCGAAGCTGATGACGACGTACTCGCCTTCGGCAGGCGCCTCGTAGCTCGACGTGGTCATCGTGTAGATGTCCTCGAGAGGCTCGCTCCACGGGTCCTCGAGCTCGCCGCACTCGATGGCACGACCCCAGAGGTTGTCGTCGATGGAGTAGGGCGAGGCCTTGGTCGTGGGTACGGGAATGCCGTGGTTCTTGGCATACTCCATCTCATCGTTACGCGTGTGCAGATTCCACTCGCGCACGGGAGCGAGCACCTTGATCTCGGGATCGAGGCTCTGGATGGCAACCTCGAAACGAACCTGGTCGTTTCCCTTGCCCGTGCACCCATGGGCGATGTACTTCGCACCGTACTTGTGAGCGATATCGACGAGGTTCTTGGAGATGACGGGGCGCGACAGCGCGCTCACCATCGGATACTTATTCTCGTACATGCAGTTGGCGGCCAGCGCCTTGGTGAGGAAGTCATTGACGTATTCCTCGCGCATGTCGATGGCCAACGCCTCAATGGCACCTACCTGCAGGGCCTTGTTCTTGACGAACTCGAGGTCCTGACGCTCCTGGCCCACGTCACCGGTCACGGCGATGACGTCGAGGCCCTTCTCCTCCATGAGCCACTTGATGCACACCGATGTGTCGAGTCCGCCGGAATACGCGAGAACGACCTTGTCCTTTTCCATTTCCATACATCCTTCCTTTCGAATCAGCCGAGTTTACTTCGCCTCGAGCAATTGGTTCACGTCATTTTGGAATCTTTCGCCCTGCGCGTCGTCAGCGCAGATGACGAGTATCGTGTCATCGCCCGCGATGCTACCGAGCACGCCCGACGTCTGCGACGCGTCCAGCGCCGCGGCCACGCTCGAGGCAGAGCCCGGGTCGCACAGGAGCAGCACCTGGTTTTGCGCTCGGCGTGTCTCGTGCACGGAACGGGTCACGGTCATGCGTAGCCGGTAGTCCTCGGGCAGCACGTAGATACCACTCGCGTCCTTCTCGAGACGCAAGTCGGCGATGTCGCGCGAGATGGTCGCCTGCGTGACGTCGAAGCCACGCTCGGCAAGGCAGGCGACGAGATCGGACTGCGTGCGGATACGCTCGCTTCTGACGAGGTCGCGGATGGCATCTTGACGCTGCTTGCGTACGCCGGCCATGCTATTGCACCCCCATGACGAGCGAGAGGAGCGCCTTCTGGGCATGCAGTCGGTTCTCGGCCTCGTCAAAGACAACGGAACACGGGGCGTCGATGACCTCGTCGGTGACCTCCTCGCCGCGATGCGCGGGCAGGCAGTGCATGAAGAGCGCGTCATCTGCCGCCAGGTCCATGAGCCCGGCGTTCACCTGGAAGCCCTCGAATTCGGCAAGGCGCTTGTCATGTTCGGCCTCGTCACCCATCGAGGTCCAGGTGTCGGTAATGACCACGTCTGCACCGGAAACGGCCTCGCGCGGGTCGTTGAACAGCTCGATCGTGGCGCCGGTCATCGGCGCGACCTTCTCGCATTCGGCCACGACGACGGAGTTGGGTGCGTGAATGGCGGGGAAGCCCAACTTCACGTGCATGCCCGCCAGGACGCCCATTTCGAGATAGGTGTGCGCCATGTTGTTGCCGTCACCCACGTAGGCGATCGTGAGCCCGGCGAGTGCACCCTTGTGCTCGCGAATCGTCAGGGCGTCGGCGAGACCCTGGCAGGGATGAAACTCGTCGGTGAGCGCGTTGATGACGGGGACGCTCGCCCAACGGGCGACTTCCTCGACCTTTTCCTGCTCGAAGGTGCGCAGCACGATGGCGTCCACGAATCGCTCGAGCACGAGTGTCGTGTCCTGGACGGTCTCGCCACGGCTGAACGCCGAATGGTCATCGCTCATGACGAGCGGATGCGCTCCCAGGCGGTAGGTGCCGATCTCGAAACTCGAGCGCGTGCGCAGGCTCGGCTTCTCCATGATGATGGCGACGGCCTTGCCCGTGCAGGGGGCATCGTGCACGCCGTCTCTCCAGGCGGCCTTCTGCCGGGCGGCCGTATCGAGCACGAGGACGAATTCCTCGGGCGTCAGATCGAGCAGCCGCAGGCAATCGCGACCGGCAAGCGTGTTCGTACTCATCGTGCAACCTCCTCGTAGATGGTCGGCAGCGCCTCGGCAAGCGCGTCTATATCCTCCTGTTCGATGATGAGCGGGGGCAGGAGGCGGATGATATCGGCGGCCGGGGCATTGAGCACGAAACCGTGCCGCAGGGCATTGAGCACCACCTGGTTTGCCAGCGGCTTGTCCAAGCTAATGCCACACATGAGGCCGCGGCCGCGCACGTCGGTTACGAAGGGAAGCTCGGCCAGGCGCTCGCGCAGGTACGACCCCATCTCGTTGACATGATCGAGAAAGCCCTCCTCGCACATAATCCTGGTCGTCGCGTCCGCCGCCGCGCAGGCGAGCGGGCCACCACCGAAGGTCGTGCCGTGCATACCCGGCTGCATGAGCGAGGCGAGCTCGGTCTTGGCTGCAAAACCACCCATGGGAATGCCATCTGCGATGCCCTTTGCCATCGTCACGATGTCGGGCTCGATACCGTATGCCTGGAAGGCGAAGTACGAGCCCGTACGGCAGAATCCCGTCTGGACCTCGTCAACGATGAGCAACATGTTGCGCTCGCGTGTCATCTCGCGGGCGGCTTGCAGGTATTCGAGCGTGCAGGGCCAGACGCCTGACTCACCCTGGACGCATTCGAGCATGAGCGCGCAGGGGCGCGTGCCATCGACCTCGCCGTCTAGCGCCTGCGCGAGTGCGTCGACGTCGTTGAGCGGCGTACGCCCAAAGCCGGCCGGAAGCGGGGCGAACGGGTCCTGCTTGTTATCCTGCGCCGTCGCGGCCAGAGTGGCGAGCGTCCTGCCGTGAAAGGATTTCTCGGCCGATATGATGCCGTGGGCACCGCCGAGGTTTTTGGCGCCCCACAGACGCGCGAGCTTGATTGCGCCCTCGTTTGCCTCGGCACCCGAGTTGGCGAAGAAAGTCTGCCAGACCCCGTCCGTGCCATGGGCAAGCATGTCCGAGATGCGCTCGGCAAGTTCGCCACGATGCTCGATGTAGAAGTAGTTGCTCACGTGCAGGAGCTTGTTCGCCTGCTCGGTGACGGCCTCGGTGACGCGCGTGTTGCAGTGCCCGACGCTCACGACGCCGATGCCCGAGAGGAAGTCGAGATACTCGTTTCCCTCGTCGTCGATGAGCCATTGCCCGGCTCCCGACACGAACTCGACCGGCTTGCGCGCAAAGGTGTGCATGACGTAGGTGTCATCGAGCTGCCGTGCCTTATCGAACTGCTTGCCCATTTCCCTACTCGCTCCTTCCTATGGTCTGGATCGACTGGTCGAGCTTACTCGCGAAGTTGCTCACCGGTGCCTCGACGAAGTCCGGATCCATCGAATCGTTTTGATGGCGCATGATGAGCGTGCCGACACCCGAATCGGTGAATATCTCGAGAACGAGCGAGTGGGCGACCGTACCGTTGATGATATGCGCCTTGCGCACGCCTGCCGAAAGTGCGGTCACGCAGGCGTTGATCTTGGGAATCATGCCACTCGACATCGTGCCCTCGTCGGCAAGGGCGGCCGCCTCGGAAAGCGCCATGCGCGAGATGAGCGTCGTCTTGTCGTCGAAATCCTTGTAGATGCCGTCGACGTCGGTGATGAAGACGATCTTCTGCGCGCCGACGGCCGCTGCGACCTCTCCGGCGACCGTATCGGCGTTGATGTTGTAATCGCCATCGTCACCATACCCGACCGTCGCGATGACGGGAATGTAATCGGCGGCGAGAAGGTCCTCGATGAGACGCGTGTTGATGGACTTGACCTTGCCCACGCGTCCGAGCTTGGAATCGAGAGGCTCGGCCTGGATGATCTTCGCGTCGGCGCCGTTGAGGCCGACGGCGACGGAGCCGTGCCTGTTGATGGCGCTCACGAGATCCTGGTTGACCTGACCGACGAGCGTCATCTTGACGACCTCCATGGTCTGGTCGTCAGTCACGCGCTGACCGCCCTCGAAGTGCGTGGGTATGTCGAGGCGCTTGAGCATGGCGTTGATGTTGGGGCCGCCGCCATGCACGATGATGGGATTTGCGCCCATGAGCTTGAGCATGATGATATCGTCGACCACCGCGTCGCGGAGCTCGCCGGCGACCATGGCCGCGCCACCGTATTTGATCACGACGGTCTTGCCCGTGATGTCCTCGATCCAGGGCAACGCATCGAGCAGGACCTGGGAGCGAAGCTGGTTGGGCAGCGCCTCAATGTTGGCGACGGCGACTTCGTCGTGCTTCTTGCGAAATTGCATGGTTTTCTCTTCTCCTCGTCCGACTAGCTCCGGTAATCGGCGTTGATGTGAATGTACTCGTGCGTGAGGTCGCAGGTCCACACGCGCGTTGCGGCATCGCCATCCGTGCCAAGCGAGACCTCGATGACGATCTCGTCGGCCTCGAAGCGCCGCAGCGCCTCATCCTCGTCGAAACCACAGGGCAGGCCGGCACGCAAGACGGGCATGCCCATGATGTCGATGTCCACGGCATATTGATCGAAGCGCGCGCCGCTGCGGCCAAGCGCCGCGGCGATACGCCCCCAATTGCAATCGCGGCCCGCGATGGCCGTCTTGACGAGCGGCGAATTAGCGATGGTGCGCGCCGCCTTGTCAGCATCGGCTTTCCTTGCCCCCTCCCCCACGTCATCACGAC
>UQUH01000022.1 GCA_900544245.1 uncultured Coriobacteriaceae bacterium
CGGCTCGAGCCACTCGTTCGAGCAACCCTCACCCGGTGCCTCGAAGGCGACGTGCGAAAACCAGCTGTCCTTCGCCGCACCATGCCAATGCTTGACGCCGGCGGGAATGAACACGACATCTCCCGGATGCAACTCCCGGGCTTCCTCACCCCAGAACTGGCACCAGCCGCGACCGTCCGTGCACAGCAGGATCTGGCCTCCGCCCTTGTCAGCGTGGTGGATATGCCAGTTGTTACGACAGCCCGGCTCGAAGGTGACATTAGCGAGGAAGATGGTCTTCTCGGGATCGGTCAGGGGGTTTAAGAACGACTCGCCGATGAAGTATTGCGCGAACGCATCGTTGGGCTTCCCCAGGCCAAACAGGGGATTGGTCACCTTGCCTGCGTTAGTCATCGTAGACCTCCTTCGCCATGCGAAACGCCGCCCAGGCATTGGGCCAACCGGCGTAGAACGCAAGCTGCGTCAGAATTGCCGCCATCTCTTCCTTGGTCACGCCGTTTGCCTTGGCACTGGCGAGATGGTACTGGAACGACGTGTCAACGAGCCCCTTACTCACGAGGCAAGTCACGGTGATGATGGAGCGTGTCTTGAGGTCGAGCTCGTCCTCGCGCGCCCACACTTCCCCAAAGAGCACGTCATCGTTGAGCTGTGCGAACTGCGGGGCGAAATCGCCTAACTGGTCTCTTCCTGCCGTCTGCTTCACTGCCATGATGCTTCCTTTCAACTTCTCGGCTATTCCTGAGCATAATATGCATAGCATGCAATAACGTGATAACGAATTCTATTTCATATCTCAATTGTGGGCACGTGTAACCATGAAGTACAATTCCCATCATGCAAATTGCTATGCATAAAACGCAAGGTGACATTCATGGATATCAATCAGCTCAGGCAACTCGAGGCGCTCGCGCAGCACGGTACCATGTCGGCCGCCGCCAACGCATGCAACCTCTCGCAATCGGCCTTCAGTCGATCGATTCAGCGGCTCGAGTCAGAGCTCGGCGCCCAACTCTTCGACCGACAGAAGAACAGCGTCCACCTCAACGAAACGGGACGCGCGGCCGTCGCGCACGCCAGAAGCGTCCTGCGCGAGGTACAGTTGCTCCAGGACGCCGTCGATGAAGCGCAGCGCCGTGCTCGCACCCTGCGCGTCGGCACCTGCGCGCCCGCTCCCCTGTGGAACCTGACGGCGCGCATCGTCGAGCGATTTCCCTCCGACGTGTTCAACTCGGAAATGCTGGGCGAGGAGGAAATCGAGCGTCGCGTCCTGGATGGCAGCATCGACTTCGGCATATCGCAGAAGCCCTTCCTTCTACCCGTGATAGCGAACGCGCGGCTCATGACCGAGACGCTTTCCATCGCCGTGCCAGCCGACCATCCGCTCGCCGGACATTCGTACGTCACGTTCGGGGATATCGACGGCGTCGACTTTCTCCTGCTCGAAGACATTGGCATTTGGCATGATATGCACAAGCGCCTCATGCCGCATTCGCACTTCGTAATTCAGAAGGACCGCGAGGTCTTCACGCAACTCGCCGAAGCAGGGACGATGCCAGTCTTCGTGACCGACATCCCCATGCAACGGGGGCTGCTGCCCGACCGTGTGCGCATCCCCATCGACCATCCCGCCGCCACCAAGACGTTCTACCTGCTCGTGCGCGAGGACGCCGCGCCGCGTGTGCGCGAGATATTCGACTGGATCGCGCAAACGTGACGATATCCGGCAAGTCATCTTTCGTTTACGGAAGCCCTTACGCGCATATGCCTTGCTGGCTATAATCACGTCCATGAATCACGACGTGGGCGACATCAGAAAGCGAACGCGACAGGGCATAGCGGCAGGCATCGGGTGCTATCTGCTTTGGGGCCTATTCCCCCTATACTGGAAGCTGCTCGACCATGTCGACCCGCTCGAGGTCACGGCGCAGCGCGTCATCTGGTGCTTCGCGCTCACCGCCATCATCTGCCTCATCGCCCATTGGAACTTCACCTCGTTGCTCAAGGACAAGCGCGCGTTGTGCTACCTGATTCCCGCCGCCATCATCATCACGTCCAACTGGGGGACGTACATATTCGCCGTTCATATAGACCATATCGTAGAAGCATCGCTCGGTTACTACATCAACCCGCTCGTCTCCATCTTACTGGGTCTCGTCATATTCAAGGAGCGCCTTTCGCCCCTGCAATGGATTGCCGTCGCGCTCTGTTGCATCGGCATCCTGTACTTCACGATCAGTCACGGAAGCTTCCCGTGGCTGGCAATCTACCTCGCCGTGAGCTTTGGCGTCTATGGCGCCATCAAGAAGAAGGGCGGCTATCCGGCCGTCGAGGCCATTGCCGTGGAGAGCGCCGTCATGACACCCGTGGCCATCGTCTTTGCCATCGTGCTTGCGTTCGTGACGGGAAGTCATGGGTTCCTCGGCGACGTGACGAGCGCTGCGGGATGGAGCACGACGGGGCTTCTCATCTTGGGCGGTGCGGTCACGGCCGTTCCGCTCATCCTGTTCGCGACGGCGGCAAACTCCATCCCTCTGACCATCTTGGGCTTCATGCAGTACGTGAGCCCCACGATCGCGTTGCTATGCGGCGTGTTCGTCAACGGCGAGGCCTTCACGTTTGCCCACGGCATCTGCTTCGCGTGCATCTGGTGCGGGCTCGCGCTCGTCGCCATCGACATGATCCGGGCAGCACGCAAGACGCCGGAAGGCGAGCTCACGCCCCTGGAAGCCGAGGAAGCGGCCGAAATCGTGGAGTAGACGATGAGAGGTTTGGGGAAACCCTACTTCTTTCCGGAGTTGTCATATCGCTCGATGAGACCCTGCATGGAGTCTATCTGAGCCTGAAGATCCTCATTGGAGGTCTGGAGCTCGGTGAGTTGCGACTGTTGCTGATCGATGGCCGCCTTCGCGACCCCGTATTCGCTGGCCGTACCGCCGAAGAGAACGAAGCGAACGATGATGACGACAGCCAGAACGACGGCAATGACGGCGGCCGCGAGGAGGGCTCGTGGATCGACCGGTTTGACACGCCGGGCCTTGGCGTAGTTCTGCTGACTCACGGAAGCGCCCCGCTGCTGGCCAGGCTGGCTGACGTAGCGATCCCTGCTGTACTGGTTGACCTGGGCGACGTTGCGCTGACCTGCACGCGAACCCGCATGGGCATCGCGCGCTTGCCTGCTTCGCGTGTCACGCTGCCGGCCACCACGCTCGTCGCGACGATCATATGCAACGTCACGCATGCCGTCGCGTTGCCTTGAACGCGCTGGCGCCCTCTGGGCATCACGAGCGGAATCGCACCTGCCATCCTGCCCCGGGCGTCGGCGTGCCTGCTGTGCATCGTCACGCCGCTTCCGATCTGTACGGGATTGCGAGCGCGCAGTGCGACCTTCGTTCCTATTGTCCGAAGCGTGGCGGGCATAGCGCTCGGATGAACGCGAATAACGGCTTGCCCCGCTTCCCGCACGACGCTCGCCATATTCGGGCGCATCACGGCGAGGACGCCTGCCGCGCCCGTACCCATCGTCATATTGTCCGCGCGAGTAGGTCATTCGGTAATCACCACCTGGTAGAAGCCAGGGGAATCGTAGTCAAGCGTCCTGAACTCGTACCCGAGTGCGCGCAAGCCGTCGATAATCTCGGGCAGGGCCTCAGTCGTCGTGTTTTTTCCCGGGTTGTCGTGCATGAGCACGCAGATGGGAGAATCCGTCTTCGCGAAGAACTCCGCCTCGCTCAAGACGTTGCTCACGATCTTGTCCTTGGGCGTCGAGCCGTTCACGAACTGCGAGGGCTCGCTATCACCGGCAAGGACGTTCCAGTCGAAGTACTGGTAGCCACGCTCGAGCATGGCGCGGGGAAGCGCCTTGCCAATCTCGGGATTGTAATAGCCAATGGTGAGGCTACCGCCCGCAAAGCGCGTGATCTTGATCTCGTGCCCAACGGCCGCTTCGAGTTTGGCCTTGGCCTTGTCGAAGTCACTCGTGAAGTAATTGTCGACGCTGCCCTTGTAGTAGCTGTACGAGTCATCCTGATCCCAGTCGTGTATGCCGACGACCGACCCCTGTGCTTCGATATCCTTGCACAAGTCAAGGTTGAGATAGGTGTACAGCTCGTCGTTTGCCAGGCAAAACCACGTGGCGACGGCGCCTTTCTGCTTGAGAATCTCGAGGTTCTTGGGCGTGAGAGCATCACACGGACCATCATCGAAGGTGAGATACGCCACCTTTCCGGATTTATCGCCAAAGAGCGAGAGCCGGCCCTGGGCATTGCGCCAGGCGACATACGTGTCCTTCACTTGCTGCTGCAGCGTGTCGTTTTGTTCGGTAGCGACAGCGACATCGGCCCGGACCTGCTCGAGCTCGTCCCCTGACTTGGCGTAGCTCGTCTCGACATGCGAAATGTAAAACTGCTGGGCAATGACGCCGACGAAGAGAACGACACAGACGATGATGAGTATGCGGAATATGTTATTGCGTGTTTGCATGGGGGTATTATCGCATAAAGCAGCGGCAATGCCCCTTCCCGCTCGCGGGAAATGCGCTATAATCCTTACCCGCGCGCCGTTGCGCGCGTATCTAGTGGGGATGTAGCTCAGCTGGGAGAGCATCACGTTCGCAACGTGGGGGCCGAGGGTTCGAATCCCTTCATCTCCACCACTTTGAGACATCTGGGGCCTTGCCAATCGGCAGGGCCCCTTTGCTTTGCGAATGAGAATCAGTCGCCGAAGAGCTTGCTCTGGGAGATGAGCCCCTGGGGCTTCTCCACGGCCCAGTCCAGATGCTTCTTTGCCTCCGGGGAACCGGGAGCGGCGGCAAAGGCGAGGCAATCCTCGTTGATCGACCCGAGCAATTCCTCAAGCGATATCGAATCGTGTCCTCCAAGATAGGCTTTGAACGCCTGATAGAGCTCGCTTCGCTTGGATGCGTGCATGCTCGGGGCATGCTTCTCGGCCCAGGCATGGAGTGCCGCGTCAAGATACACGTCCTGCTCTGCGCCAAATTGGTGAAACGCCTCGTCAATGGGTGCCCAGTACATGTCGAACAGCCTTCTTTGCTCGATCGCGCCGTACTTCGCCATGATGACGTTGCGGAGCAGGTCAATTGTCGAGAGCGGCCGTCCCTTCGCATTGAGGCTCTCGAACACTTGCTGCGGCGCGTCGTCTTCTTCGAGCTCGACCGCGACCACATGCAACCTGCCGAGTCCCCTCGTGATGGCATCGACGTCGATGGATGGGTCCTCGACTTTTCCCCTGAAGAACTTATATCCTTCGATGAGGAGCTGGGACAGGTCATCCTCCTCAGGAGCTGGAACGCCATCGACGAGGTGTGCCATGGTTGGAGCATCGGCGTCCGAGAGCACGAGCTTGGGCGTATCGGTAGCGCAATGCAGATACGTCTCGTCGATCTGGTTTGCCCGGGCCGTATCGCCCGCATCGCGCATCGCATTCCTGAGCGCCACAAGCATGAGCGTAATCGTGGTGAGTCTCTGCTGGCCATCAACCAGATCAACCTTCGTGTAACCAGATAGGGCACCAGAGTTGTCATGGCCTTCGCTGCTCTCGGGACGATAGATGAATGTGCCCGTAAAATGTCCGTCCGTACCGGAACCTGCCTTCATCATGTCATTCCACAGCTGCTCGCACTGCATCCGATCCCATGAGTAGACGCGTTGGAATACGGGTATGAGATATTGCGTATCCGGCTTTCCGAGTATCTCCGAAATCGATTTAAGCGAAGCAATCATGTCGCATCTCCTAACGAATCAACGGCGCTACCAACGGGAATCCGCATTGCGCAACTTCTCGCGGAATTGCCGCGCGTACTCTTCGTTATCGGCCTTCTTGAGCTTGTACCCTGACGTGAGCGCGGGTGCCCCCAACTTTGCCCAGTCGGAGCCAGACCTGTACTTCTTGACACCGTGGTAGCGATAGTTTTCCGCCCACATCAGGCAAAAGCCGCGAAGCTCGCGCAGAATGGGCTCCTTTTCACCCCGGTAAACGTCCTCGACGTATCTTTTGAACGAAGCATATGTCTGCTCTGCGCTTTGAATGCGAGCGCCCTTGAGACGAATGGCAAGCCAGCTCTTGATTCCTGTGTTGAGCTTGAGGGAGCCGGGATCGGGCGCAAACATCTCCTGGCTCACCTTCCAGTATTCCTCGAACAGCCGCGTTTGCTCGTCATGACTTTCCGTCAGCAGGAGATAGTTGCGCACCATATCCGCCACGTTGAGCGGCATGCCCTTGGAATTCACGCTCTCGAAGATGGGTTGCGCATCGCGAAAGTCGTCCACCTCGACGAAAATGGTCGTGAGGCGGCGAAGACCTTCGAGCAACTGCTCGTAATCGAAATCATCCTCTGCCATCTTTTTCTGGAAGAACGAGAGGTTCCTCGTAATGGACGACATGGGATTGCCGTCTCCTCCCCTGATCACGGCATCATAGGAGCCCGCATCATGATGCGAGGGCAGGAGCTTGGTAATCGGATCGCTCCCATCGGTATCACTCATGACGAGATAGCGCGATATGAGCGTTGCGGCATCGGATGTATCGGCGGAGCAAGACCGGGAATGGGATTCCAGGTATCTTGCCAGGGCAAGGATGACGAGAGACACGCTTGTCAGGCGTTGCTGGCCGTCGATGATTTCGATATGGTCGGGTATTTTCCCATCTCGTGCCACATTGTAGAGAACGGTGCCCAGAAAGTGATTGCGCTTGCCACGAGCCGCTCGCAATATGTCCAACCAGAGCTCTTCGCATTGCGTCTCGTTCCACGAATAGAGGCGCTGGTAGGCTGGTATGACAAAGCGCATATCGCCCTTATCCATAAACTCCAGCATGTTCTTCTGCACTACCTTCACGGGGGCACCTCGCTCTCTGATACTCCGTTGTATCCATTTTGGAAGATAAGAGCTCCCCTTGCTTTACAATATCGTACAAGTTGTACGATAACTTCAGGAAATCGGAGAAGGACCGTGGCAAACACCGAAGATACGAGATTCAGAAACTGCGGGCGGCGCATACGAGACGCGCTGGCAGACCTTCTGCAGACAAAGAGCCTCACGGATATCAGCGTGAGCGAGCTTTCCCGCAAGGCAAAGATTAGTAGGGCAACCTTTTACGTCCATTACGATAATGTGGGCGACGTCTTCGACGAGCTCGTGGGCGAGGTCATGGATAACGTCCTCTCCTTTGGGGAGCGCTTTTCATGTGAGAACCCGGGATGTGCCATGCACGAAAAGCCCCGTTACTGTGAACGCGTACGCTCCGAAAAGAAGCTTGCGGGTGTGGTGCGCGAGGCCCGCTTCTTTCCGTCCGTGATGGCGCTTGCCTGGGAGGATCCCGATGCGAAGACAGATGCGGCGACGAGAGGCATCGACCCTGTGGTCATGCGTGTCGTCAGGCTCTTCCAGATGAGCGGATGCCACGCGGTTGCCAGTTCCGAATTCGCGCAGCGGGATGATTGGCCACGCATTCGCCGCGCCATAGACGCCTTCATCGAGGGAGGCCTGCGCGCTCTCGAGAAAGCTTGACGGGACGGCGGAACCGAGGGTTCTGCCACGCCTCGCTTGCTTCACTTATGGTACGGTTCGCCACGCATGATCTTGAAGGCACGATAGACCTGCTCGAGCAACACCACGCGGGCAAGGTTATGCGGTAGCGTGATCTGGCCGAACGAGAGCGTTTCGTCAGCACGCTCGCAGACGGATTCGTTCACGCCATCAGAACCACCAATGCAAAACGCGATATCGCTTGTTCCACGCGTCATCAGCTCCTCGAGACGTCGTGATATGCCCTCGCTCGAACGCTGTCTCCCCTCAATTGCGAGCAGGATGAGGTATGCGTCTCCCGCCGCCCGGATGATCTCGTCACTCTCGAAATCGATGCCCTTGTCGGGAATCTCGATGATACGCAACTTCGTATAACTGCCAAGGCGCTTCGCGTATTCCGCTACCGCATCCTTCCAGAAGCGCTCCTTGAGCTTACCTACGGCTATGACCGTTATTCCCATGCGTGCTCCTACTTTCATCGTGACCAATACAGTATAATCATGGGCTGTTATACATATCGACATCACAGAGGATCCATCATGGCAAATCAGCGTTACACCCTGACTTCGTACGACCCCATCTACGTCGTTGCCGAGGAGGTCAGGATTCCGGAGGAGGCCGTCCGCAAGACCGCCCTTCGTTGGCTCGAGCTCAACGTCTGCAAGGACGGCGAAACGCCCAAGCTCAACGACCAGTGGATTGCGAAGCACGTCGAGGACCTCAACACCGTCGAGGAGCTCCTCATCTTCATTCGCTACAACATGTACAAGGACAACGTCGAGGTCCAGCAGCTCGCCGATCAAAACGTCATCTGCCGCGAACTCGCCACGCGTCTCGTCGAGGACCTTCCCGAAGACCTGGTCGAGGAGGCTCTGTACGCATCTGCCTATCGACTGGAGGAAATGCTCCGCATGAACGGCTTGCAGAAGAAGGACTACTGCGAGCAGCGCGGCATCTCCGAAGAGCAACTCGATGCCGAGGTGCGGGAGAACACCATCGAAAGCCTCAAGGAGGACTCGGCGCTCGCCGCCTGGGCAGACCATGCGAATTACACTCTCGAGGCCGAGGATTTCTACGAGATCATCCCGGGCGATTCGGTCCAGGACAAGGCGTACAAGCGTCGCCAGATCGAGCTCGAGGGCAGAATGCCTCAGATGGAGGAATACGCGCTCAAGGCAAAGGCCCTGCGTGACGTCATGGAAAATGCCATGATCAAACGCACGCCGGATGACAAGGAGTGGATGCGCTACGGTGACACGAGCAAGGACGTGCTCGATGCCAACAAGCAGTTCCCCGACAGCTTCATCTCGCTGTAAGCACTCGCGACTTCAACTAGACATGAGAAGAGGCCCGCTTATGCGAGCCTCCTTCGTTAGCGTGCTAATGAAGCGAAAAACTACTCGACAACCGTGATGTCGGCCGTCTTGGCAAGCCAGCGAGCCGCCATAGACTGACGACACATCTTGCGCAGGTCTGCCATGCGATGCGCTTCCTTGAGCTCGGCGATCTGGGCCTCCGCGTCCTCGACCCCGGAAAGCTCCCGGGCAATGTCCTCGTCGGTGACCTCCCAGCCCTTCTCCTTGAAGAGGGCCTCGAGCGCCATGTCGCGCTTGGCGCGGTCAATTGACTCCTGGTTGACCTCGTCTTGCATCTTCTCGGCCTCGACGTTGTTCTTGAGCATCCAATCCTGCAGGCCAGTGCCCTCCTTCTGGAGGCGCTGCATGAGCTCCCGACTCACGTTGTCCCGCATGAAGTCGACGTAGTACTCGGGGACCTCGCCCTCGAATCGCTCGATGAGCGCATCGACGACCTTCTGCTCGAGCAGTTTTGGCAGCTCGCGATCCTTCTGCATGTTGATGGTCATCTTCATCTGCTCATGCAGGTCATCGAGACTTGTCGCCCCGATCTTGGCAAGGAACTCCTCGTCAAGCTCGGGAAGGACGCGCTTGCGAATCTCCATGATCTCGACGTTGGCATGCAGGTTGCCGTCACCGAGCTCGGGGCGATCGTCCTGGCCCTTCGCGTCGAAGTCGAAGTCGAGCGTATAGCCCTTCTTGGTGCCGATGACGTGCTCGTCAAAGGTCTCGGGCATCGAGCCGCCGCCGATGCTGATCATGCGCTCGACATCGTTGAGACCCGGAATGACGGCTCCGTCATTCATGATGGTCATCCTGACGGTGACAAAGTCTCCATCCTCGACCTCGTAATCGGGGTCATCAATGACGTCATAGTTATAGTAAACGCTCAGGAGCTCCTCGATCTGGGTCTCGATCTCCTCCTCGGTCGCCTCGTTGGGCGGCATCTCGATTGCGACCTCGTCGTAACTCGAGAGCGTTCCCTCGGGAGGAACGGGACCGGAAACCGTGAAGGTGAACGGCTGGTTTTCGGTGGGGATCTTCTCGAGATTGAACTGCGGGTCCCCGATGAACAACACGTCAGCATCATCGAGCATGGCCGGAGCCTCGCCATTCACGATGGCCTCGGCTATGCGCGCAAACACGATGTCATGTCCACCCGCCTCGCGCTCGATGACCTCACGCGGGGCCTTTCCCTTGCGAAAACCCGGGATTTCGTTTTTGGCGAGCTCCTTGAACTGCTGCTCGATATAGGTGTTGACCTCGTCCGCGCTCGCGGTCATGGTCACGACCATCTCCTGAACGGCGTCATCGGACTCGCGCGTAATGTCTGTGATTTCCAACTTGTCTCCCCAACCTATCTGGAAAAGCGATGTGCTCTAGTCGAAATCGCGGTAATTGCCCGCCGGATCGACCTTCCTGCGCAGGGAAAGCTCGTCGGAATGAAGAATGACGTAGCGCATGCCCTTGAGCGTGACGATGAGGTTCACGACTTCGTGAGAGCCCGCGCCACCATGGTTGTACAGTTGGTACGTGAGAACCTCACGATCGATCATGGGCTGATAGATGGGAGAGCCGTCCACTTTCTCGCGCAGCATGATAGTTGGCTGACGGCCAAGCTCCTCCTGGCGCAGCGCGATGTTGTACAGGATGTCCTCCTGCTCCTCGGTCAAGCGGCCGAGCTCCTCGATCTCTGCAATGATCTCTGCTTCAGTTGACATGTAAGTCCTCCTAGAGTTGACGCAATGCCGATAGTATAGCGTGACATGCGCCCATGAATACTGAAAGGGCCCGATACCGTTACATATCGGGCCCTTACAGGTTTGAAGGTTAAGCACTAGATGCCGGCGTAGCCCTTGGAAGGATCGCTGCCGCCAACACCCTCGATGCTGTCGCCAGCCTCATTGCCGGTGCGCTTCGTGGAGGTGTAGCCACCCCAAGCGCGGGCGATGAACTTGTCCTTGACCCAGAAGATCTGTGCCTTCATGAGGTCAGCCTGGGAAACGCCCTCTTCCGCCATGGCCTCATCCTTGCTCTTGCCATCGGCAACGAGCTTGTTGAGAATCTCAGCGGCCTCAGGGGCATCGAGAGCCAAAAACTCTTCAGGTGTCATATGAGTTTCCTCCTAATCGTCTGCATTCAAACTCTAGGCCTGGCCAGCCGTAACCGGCCAGGCCTATTTTAGCTTATCCAGGCTCTAGTTAGAGCTGGAACAGACACATCGGGCGGTCAAACTCCTTCATCTTGGCAATCATCTCATCGAGAGTGCCGTAATACATGGAGTGCGACTCCTCGACCTGGACTGCCAGGGGACGCTGGCCAGCCTTGTCGCCGCCGGTGCCCCAGTGCTGGGAGAAAATGCAGGTCGGAATGGGAAGGTAGATCCACTCCCAATCGTCACCGTCATTGCCCTCGCCAACCTTGAAGGGACCGACCTCGACTTCCTTGATCGCAAACTGATCAAGGGGAAGACCGAGCTCTTCCTTGCAGGCGATTTCTGCGGCGTGGTTGCCAGAGAAGAAGGTGTAGTCAACCAGCAGTGCGTACTTCTGATCTGCCATTTAAGTAACTTCCTTTCTTATTAATCCTGGTTCAGGCCGCGGACACGCCTCATGTTGCACATAACGCCCTTGTAGGGAGCACCGAAGCCGAGCTTACCGATGTTCATGTGCGGAACGAGGCTGTTGAAGTTGGACTTCCAAACGCCGAACAGGTTGGGCTCCTCGCCGTCCTGCTCGGGGAACCACCAGCCATGAGCGCAGTTGATGATACCGGGCTTCATGCAGAAGGTGATCTCTGCCTTGAAGCGAGCAGCGCCGAACATGTTGTAGACCTCGACCCAGTCGCCCTTGGTGATGCCGTACTCGGCAGCAGTCTCGGGGTTGATCTGGACCCACGGCCACGGATCGATCTGGCGCAGGGACGGAACCTGACGATGCTCCGAATGGAAGGAGCTGTAGCGGCGCGAACCAGAGGTGGAGATCAGCGGATACTGACCAGCGAACTCAGGCTTGCTGACCTGCGAGTAGTTGGGCTCCTCGTAGTACGGCAGCGGATCCTCGCCCCAGGACTCGTACAGAATCGAGTAGGCCTCGATCTGACCGGTGATGGTGTTGAAGCCCGGCTCGCCGTCGAAGCGGAGCATGCCCTTGGCGTACTTCTCGTACTCGAAGCCATGGGCGCCCGGCTGGTAGATGCCCTCCTCGCGGAACTGGTCGAAGGTCATGCCGAGCTCTGCCAGCTGATCGCTGTAGAACTGGACGACTGCCTTCTCCAGAGCGTCGCGGTCGAGCAGGCCACGATCCTTGCCAAGCAGCATGGGAGCATACTGGCTGTGCTCGAGCGTGGAGACGTCGAGCTTGTCGCCGGCCGGCTTGTACCACGGCCACCACGTCGGGTTGAGGCGCTGGCCGAAGACGAGGCAGATCTCGACGTCGGACATGCACTCGCCAACCTGCAGGGCCTTGTTCATCGGGCCCATGAAGACGGTGTTGCGGCCATAGTGCGTGAGGCAGATACCATCATGCTCGGCCCAGGTGGACATCGGCAGGAAGTAATCGCCCACGGCCATGGCGGTCGGGGTCAGGAAGAGGTCCTGGATGACGCAGAACTCGATGCTCTCGCACAGAGCGTCATGCCAACGCTTGGGCTGAGCCGAGCAGGTGGGCGCCAGGAAGTTGGAGCTGTTGAACCAAGCCATGCGGAGCTGGTACGGCTTGTGCGACTCCATGGTGTTCAGGGTCTCGTCCGGCTGAGTGGTAGCCATACCAGTGGACAGGCCAGGCCACTCGGCAGCACCGATGCGGAGCGACCAGACCTCGTCGGTCATAGCGCCGCGCTGCTCCATACGCCACTTGCCGAGGAGAGCGGACGGGGGACCGAGGGTCAGACCACCCGGGGTGTCGATGGAACCGGTCATGGCAGCGAGAAGAATCATCGCCTGGGACAGCTGAACGCCGTTCTTGTTCTGGTCGAACGCCAGACCCCAAGCCCAACCGATGGGACGCTCGGTGCCGAGGATATGAGCAACGCGCTCAATCGTGGCGACATCGACCGTGGTGATCTCGGCGACCTTCTCGACGGGATACTCGGCAGCGCGAGCCTTGAGCTCGTCGAGGCCGTAGATCCACTGCTCGACGAAGTCATGATCGTACTCGTCGTTCTGGAACATGAGGTTCATGACGCCGAGTGCGAAGCAGGTGTCGGTCTGCGGACGGAGCTGGACGTTGATGTTGCCGTTGCGCGAACCCGGCCAGGTGATGCGGGGGTCAACGGAGATCAGGTGCGTGCCGAGCTTCATCATGTCAACGAGGACGTGACCGAAGAAACCGTCACCATTGGAGGGCAGCGGCTCCTTGCCCCAAACGACAACCCACTTGGAGAGCTTGTACGCGGGATCCTCGAAGCGACCGGGCAGGTGGCCTGCATAGTCGAGCTCGGGGTAGCCAGCACCCAGGACGTAGTCAGCGATCGAGCAGCGCGGGCCATAGCAAGACCAGCCAGACTGCGTGTAGCAGCAGTTGGGCGACTGCAGGACGGAGAACGTCAGAGCGTAGTAGAAGATGCAAGCCTCACGGCCGGTGCCACCAAAGCAGACGATGGACTCGGGGCCATACGTGGTCTGGTAGTAGCGGACCTTCTCGCAAATCGTGTCGAGAGCCTCGTCCCACGTGGTGCGCTCCCACTTCATCTTGCCGCGATCCTCGTAGGCGCGCTTCATGGGATAGATGACGCGATCGGGGCTGTAGGTGTACTCGCGCAGAGCAAGGTTCAGAGCGTTGACGCGACCCTGCGTAATGGGGTTGTCGTCGTCGCCCTCGATGCGGATGAGACGGCCGCCATCGGTGATAACCTTAACGCCATATCCAACGGGATGCGATCCCGGGGGAGACCAGGTGTTGCTGCGGGTAGCTACAGTGCCATCCTCGCGTGTGACTCGCCACTCTTTGCTGTAAGTTCCAGCCATAGTGTTACTCCTTTTCCTCAATTACCTTTTGGGAAAACTTGAAGCCCTCTTACGCACCTAAAGCCAGATTTAAACTCTTGGCGCATATATGTGGTGTGATTTGCAAAGAATCCCACTTCACACTCACTCCGCATAACCAACAATACGAGCCTACTTCTCGTCTCCAAGAATTCGACGAACTGGTAAATCAGCTCAAGCGGTCCTTGGGTTGGATTTCAGAGGGTAATGCCTCTAGTCAACCCTCCCTTCACGAATGTGATTGGGTAATGTGTGCTAGGGCGCTGTTGTTTTCGATGGTGTCTGGGGCATCGGAAACGCTGGTGACCTAACGCTCCAAAATAATACCAGCAATCGTATAAAAAGCCTGAACGAATGGCGAGAAACTATATCCTATTTAGAGAATAATAATGACTCTGGTATGACCCCATACCAAAAAGATGATTTTTGCCCGGTACCGGCGGTTTCTTTGGCTAGTCCAGATTTTGCCGCGTGGGGCACAGGTCAACGCAGGGGCAGTCCGCACAGTGGGGCTTGCGGGCGATGCAATATTCCCTGCCAAAGCGTATCCACTGGCTGTTGACGTTCTTCCATAGCTCCTTCGGCAACAGGGAGAGCAGATCCTGCTCAACCTCGCCGGGGGTCTTCTTGGCGGAAAACTTCAGTCGATGCGCGATGCGAAACACGTGCGTGTCGACGGCAATGCCCTCGACCTTGTCAAAGCATTCGTTCATAACGATGTTGGCGGTCTTGCGCCCCACGCCGGGGAGCTTCTGGAGCTCCTCCATGCTCTGAGGCACCTCGCCGCCGAAATCGGACATGATCATGCGTGCGCAGTTCACGCAGTTGCGCGCCTTGTTGTGGTGAAATCCGATGGTCCAGATGACCTTCTCGACCTCGTTTACGTCAGCCTGGGCCATTTTGCCGGGCGTGCCCCAACGCGCGAACAGCTCGGGAGTGACTTTGTTCACGTTAGCGTCCGTGGTCTGCGCGGATAGGGCGACGGCCACGACGCACTGGAAGGGGTCGGAGAAATCGAGCGCAGGTGTGGGCTGCGGGTAGAGCTCGTCCATGCGCGCGCAAAACTCGATGGCACGTTCGCGTTTTTTGACCTTGGATTCGCGTGGCATGATGAATCTCCTTAGTGGCGAAATGAGAAATTTGCCCGAAGCAAATTTCTCATCATATTAGTCAAGCGTGATGCCAGGCGGCAGCGTCGCCGGATCGATGGGCTCGGCGTCCTTCTTGGCAAAGGCATCCGTCGCCGGCATGAAGATGAACTTGTAGAGCGAGGGCCTTTCGTAGAAGCGTTCGAAAAGCGCGAGATCGCGGTAAAGACGCAAATACGGCAGGTACGTGTTCCACTTCATCTTGACGACCCCCACGGGGTTTAGGCCCTGATGCACGAGACTGCCGGCATTGTCGACATAGTAATAGAGAGCGCGATCGAGCAATGCGATACGGTCGACCAGACGCACGTAGTCGAGGATGAAGACGTGGTCTTCGCCGAACTGCATGCGCGTATCGAACCGCATGGCATGCTCCTCGATGATGCTCCGCTTGAAGACCTTGTTCCACAGGGAGGTGTAGTAGAAGTTGGAAGGCCGATGCGCCATGAACGTGGCATATCTCTCGCGCGAGATAAGGCCAACCGCCGGGCCGTGCTTGTATGACATCACGTCGCCCTGGACACGGTAGAAATCGCAAACGACCAAATCGCACGAGGGGCTCGTGGCCGCCTGCATGAACGCCTCGATCGCATCGGGCTCGATCCAGTCATCGGCGTCGACGAAGTACACCCAGCTCCCCGTCGCGACGTCAAGCCCGATGTTGCGCGAGTCGGACACGCCGGTATTGGGCTTGCAGATGAGATGGATGCGGGAGTCGACGGCAACATGCTCTTCGGCTATGGCCGCACCGCGGTCGGTGCTACCGTCATCGATGAGAATGACCTCGATATCACGATAGGTCTGGTCGAGAATACCGCGAATGGAGCGCTCGAGCGTGCGCTCGGCGTTGTAGAAGGACAGTATGACGCTGACCTTTTGGCTCACTTCTTCTCCCTAAGCCGCGCGAAGAACTCGCTCAGCAGCGCGGCGCATTCGCTTTCGAGGACGCCTGATACTACCGCGAAGCGATGATTCAAGCGAGTATCGTCATGTATTTGATACAAAGTCCCCAAAGCGCCTCCCTTGGAATCGCTCGCACCGTACACGCAACGGTCAATGCGCGATTGCTGCATGAGGCCGGCACACATGAGGCAAGGCTCGAGCGTCACGTATACCGTGCAACCGGAAAGCCGCCAGCGGTCAAGCTCACGCGCGGCCTGCTTGAGTGCGATAAACTCCGCATGCCCTGCCGGGTCATGATCGACCTCTCGACGGTTATGCCCCCGGGCAATGACTTCGCCATCGTAGGTGACGACAGCCCCGATGGGTACCTCACCGAGTGATTCGGCCTCGTGTGCCTGCTCGATGGCAAGCCGCATGAAACGAATGTCGTCTTCTTGCGTCGTCATGGGCGCGCTAGCCAAGCTCCGCCTCGCACAAGTCAAGTGCTGCGGCAATGCATGGCGCCATGTCGTAATACTTGTAAGCGCCCAGACGACCCGCGAAGACCACGCGATCCTCCTTGCGCGCAAGCTCGGCGTATTGCTCGTACAGCGCGTTGTTCTTCTCGTCGTTCAGCGGATAGTACGGCTCCCCCCCCCGCGTTCCGCCGATCTACTGCGGTTTCCAGTCGGCCGGGTACTCGCGCGTGATCACGGTATCGGGTAGAAGGCCGCCGTTCTCGTCCTTCATGAACTCGAAGTGTTTGTGCTCAATGATGCGCGTGAAGGGCTCGTCATGGCTCGTGTAGTTGACCACGGCGTTGCCCTGCCAGTTCTGCTCCCCTTCGAGCAGCTCGCTCTCGAAACGCAGGCTGCGATACTCGAGCGTACCGAGCTCGTAGTCGTAGAACTCGTCGATGGGCCCGCAGTAGATGACGCGGTCGGCGATGTCCGGCTCGACCGCGACGAGCTCCTTGTAATCGCAATTCAGGCGCACGTCCGTGCCCTCGAGCATGCGTTCGACCATCTTGGTGTAACCGCCAATGGGAATGCCCTGGTAACGATCGTTGAAGTAGTTGTTGTCGAAGACGAGGCGGACGGGCAGACGCTTGATGATGAAGGCGGGCAGGTCCTTGCAATCACGCCCCCACTGCTTCTCGGTGTATTCCTTCACGAGCTTCTCGAAGATGTCGCGGCCCACGAGCGAGAGCGCCTGCTCCTCGAGATTCGCCGGCTCGCCGATATGCTCGGCGGCGACCTGCTCGTCGATTTTCGCCCGTGCCTCGGCTGGCGTCGACACGCCCCACATCTTCGAGAAGGTGTTCATGTTGAAGGGGAGGTTATACAACTCGCCGTGGTAATTCGCGACGGGGGCATTGACGTAGCTGTTGAACTCCGCGAACTGGTTTACGTAATCCCAGACGCGCTTATCGGAGGTGTGAAAGATATGTGCCCCGTACTCATGCACGTTGATTCCGTTGACCTTGCGCGTGTACACGTTTCCGGCAATATGGTCGCGCCTGTCGATAACGAGGCAGGTCTTGCCAGCCCTACGCGCCTCGTGCGCGAAGACGGCGCCCGTGAGACCTGCACCGACAACCAAATAATCATAATGAGCCATGATCAGTTCCCTCCCGAGAATACGTGCGCACAAGCATAGCGTAGATTATCTTCGGCGTCCGTCATGATCCTCGAGGAACACCTTGCGTGTGACAAAGTTGAAGATCATGACGATGAACGTGGCCGCGAGCTTTCCGACCCACGCGAGCCACGCGAGCAAATCGACGCACATCCATAGCACGAGCTGGTTGACGCCAAGGCCGACGACGCTCAGCACGAAGAAGATGACGAATTGCTGCGATCGCGTCTGGCCGCGCTTGCCCGCGAACACGTACCGCATGCTCGCCGCAAAGTTGAAGATGGTCGAAATGACAAACGAGATCGCGGAGGCGATGAGGTAGTTGATTCCGAAGACATAGGTCATCAGCAGGAAGAGCCCGTAGTCGATGCAAAAGGCGATGACGCCGACGATGCCGAACTTGGCGAACTGGACGGTAAGCTCTCTCAGATAGGTATTCATGGATATATATTGTATCGAGTTTCAATAAAAGGTCAGGCTGGAATAGAATACGTCTATCGACGACCGGCTGGCATAGGAGAGGTGCCGCAAATTCGCGAGTTAAGGAGTGTCTGTGCGTAACGCCAGAATCGCCGTGATAACCCAGGCCGTAAAGCTTGCCGACGAGGCGGCTGGTCTCAATCGCACATCCTACATCGCCGAGCTCCTCGCGCGAGAGGGCCATGACGTCGACTTGCTCACCTCGACGTTTCAGCATTGGGAAAAGCGCCGCCGCGACATCGCGAATCCCAAGTACCACGAGCTTCCCTACGATGTCATCTTCATCGAGGAGCCCGGATACAGTTCGAACATCAATCCGATTCGCATATACAGCCAGAACGTCTTCGCCAAGAACCTGAATACCTATCTCGAGCGCTATGGTGCGGATTACGACCTCATCTGGTGCCAGATTCCACCCAACAACATTGCCGCCACCGCGGGGATGTTCGCGCGCAAGATTGACGTACCGTTCATCGTCGACATCAACGACCTGTGGCCGGAGGCCATGAAGATGGTCGTGGACATTCCCGTCCTCACCGACTTCGCCTTCAGCGATTTCGTGCGCGACGCCGCAATCGCGTACGCGAGCGCAACGGCGGTCGTGGGGACATCCGACGAATACGCACGTCGATGCATGCAGGACATACCGCACCGCACCGTGTACGTGGGCGTCGACGTCGAGCGCTTCGACGACGGCGTGAAGGAGCATGGCCCCGCAATCGAGAAGAACGGAGACGACTTCTGGGTAACCTATGCGGGGTCGCTAGCGAAGAGCTACGATATCGAAACGCTCATCCGCGCGTGCCAGCACGCGGCCCCCATCGTCCGAGAAGAACTCGGGATGCAACTGCGGCTGCAGATACTGGGCGACGGTCCGGCCCGGCAGCGTCTGGAAAGCGTCGCGGCGCGCGTCCCGGAGCTCGTCACCTTCAACGGCTACGTCGATTACCGGATCATGGCCGCCTACCTCGCCAAGAGTGACATCCTCGTGAACTCACTCATCAAGGGGGCGCCCCAGTCGATCGTCTCCAAGATCGCGGACTACCTCTGCGCGGGAAAGCCCATCGTCAATACGGGCGAAAGCGAGGAGTTCAGGGACAAGTGCACGCACGACGGCTTTGGCGTGAACGTCGAACCCGAAAACGCGATCGAACTTGCCGGCGCGATCGTCGCGCTCGCGCATGACGACGCATTGCGAGAGCAGATGGGCGCACGGGGGCGGGCAATCGCCGAGGAGCAGTTCAACAGGCCCATCGCCTACCGGGAGATCGTGGAGCTGGTGAACGAACAGCTATCTTGTCAGATGCCCTGACGATAGGCTTCGCAAACCTCGAGAACGTCACCTTGCATGCGAGCGACACCCTTCTCGATCCACAGGGCGCGCTCGCACACGCGCTCGACCTGCTCGATGGAATGCGAGACAAAGAGCAGCGTCGTGCCGCGGGCGACCAGCTCCTTGATGCGGTTCTCGCACTTCTCCTGGAAACGGAAGTCGCCAACCGAGAGGGCCTCGTCGACGACAAGTATGTCCGGCGTGGTGACCGTCGCGATGGCAAACGCAATACGGGCGACCATGCCCGACGAATAGTTCTTGATGGGCATGTCCTGAAAATCGCGAATCTCCGCGAAGTCGATGATGCGGTCGTAATTGTCGTTGATGAACTTCTTGCTGTAACCGAGCAACGCGCCGTTGAGGTACACGTTCTCGCGTGCCGTGAGCTCCGGGTCGAAACCGGCGCCGAGCTCGATGATGGGGGCGATGGTGCCATCGACCGTGACCGTGCCATGGGAGGGCTCGAGCACGCCGGCCACGAGCTTGAGGAGCGTGGACTTTCCCGATCCGTTGGACCCCACGACGCCATACACCTCACCGCGGCGAATGGTGAACGAAACGTCCTTGAGGGCCTTGAACTCCTCGAAGAACAGCTGACGACGCATCAGCTTGATGAAATACTCCTTGAGATTGTTGAGCTGCTCGCTCGCGATGTTGAAGATCATGTCGACGTGATCGAAGACGATGATGGGCTCATCGCTCGCGGCTCCCGGGTCCTTCTCGACCCACGCGGTCTTCTTCTGCATCTCCTCGGCCATGGGACGCTCCTACACGTAGAGGATGAACTTCTTCTCGGTCTTGCGAAAGACCAGAAGGCCGACGATGAAGGTGACAAGCGCCATGCCCAGGCAGATGAGGTGCTCCATGCCGCCGGGAACGGTGCCGTACATCATGATGTCACGGAAGTAGGTCACGTAATGGTACATGGGATTGAATTGCATGACCTGCTGCATCCACGGTTCGAGAAGGTCCATCGGATAGAACAGCGGCGTCGCGTACGTCCAGGCCGTGATGAAGACCTCCCAGAAATGAAAGACGTCATGGAAGAACACGCCGAGGGCCGCGAGCAGCAGGCTAAGCCCGGTGCTGAACAGCATGACGAAGATGATCAGCACGGGAAGCAGGATGATCTGCCAGGATGGGAAAACCTGAAGATAGATCATGACGCAGACGGCCGCAATGAGCGAGAAGGCGAAGTTCACCAAGGCGAAGAGGACCTTCTCCACGGGGAAGATGGCCTTCTCAATGCGAATCTTCTTGATGAGCGACGAGGAATCGACGATGGACTTCATCGCCGTGGTCGTCGCCGTGCTCATGAGACCGAAGAGGATGTTGCCCAGGATAAGATACAGCGGAAAGTGCTCGATGTTGAACTTGAACATGTACGAGAACACCGCGGTCATGACGACCATCATGAGCAGCGGGTTGAGCACCGACCACACGACGCCCAGGACGCTGCGACGGTACTTGATCTTGAAGTCCTTGGACACGAGCGCGGTGAGCACGCCCCAGTTCTTCTTGAGCTCGCTGCGCGTTATATCGCCTTGTTCGCCTGTTGCCATATTCGGAAAGCCCGTGCCTAGACGTTGTACATGAACTCGAACACGTCTTCGCGCTGGATGACGACCTGCAGGTTAAGCGTCTCTCCATCGCGTGCAAGGCGCTCTTGCACCTCATTGAACGTTGCGACATCCTCGTCAAGCGTGACGAGCATGGTCATCGAGAAGATGTCATTGAGGACGTTTTGCTGGATGTCATCGATATTGGCGCCGCAATCGGCAAGCGTCGTGGCGATGGTCGCAACGATGCGGCTGCGGTCCTTGCCCAAAACGGTCACGACGGTTCTCGTTGGAGTCATCTTGTTCCCTTCAGATTTGCGTAGAGCACATGGTACCGCAAATGCCGCCATGTACCAGCGACGCTTTCGCATGCGGGAACGCCGTGCATCCGAAAGGGCTATTCGTCCGTATCGAGGACTTCGTCGAGCGTCTCGCTCAGATGCGCGCAGGGGGCGATGTCCTTCCAGTTCTCGGGAGGAAGACTGGGAATGGCGACGATGAAGACCGCCCCGTGACCGGGAAGGTTCGCCGCCTGCACCGTCCCGCCCATCGCCTCGGTGAGCGCCTTGACGATGGCGAGCCCCAGTCCGCTGTTGCCGCTGCCCTTGAACCGGGCACGGCTCTGATCGGCGCGGTAGAAGCGATCGAAGAGGTGGTCTGGCGACTCGTCCCCGAAACCCGGCCCGTCATCCTTGACGGCAATGACGGAGTGACCCTCGCTGCAGGTAATCTCGACGCGTACGTGTCCGCCCTCACCGGCAAAGCGACTCGCGTTCTCGATGAGGTTCACGAAGATCTGATTGAGTGCGTCGGCGTTGCCCATGACGTCCGGTGCCTCCCCCACGACGCTGAGGTTTACGCCGCGCTCCTCGACCAGCCCCTGCATGAGCAGCGCACAGTTATCCGCGACGGCGCGCAAGTTGATACGGGTGAGCTCCATGCTCTCCCCCTCCGCACGCTGCAGCGTGAGCAAGTCGTTGGCAAGGCGAGTCAGACGGTCACACTCGCTCATGATCTGGCTGAGGAAGCGCTGCTGCATCTCCTCAGGCACTCCGCCTTCGAGCAGGGTCTCCGCCGCGCCGCGTATCGCGGTGAGCGGCGTGCGGATCTCATGGCTGACGTCGCTCACGAACTGAGCTTGCCGAGCCTCTTCGGTACGCATCTCGTTGATGGTCTCGCGCATGAACTCGCGGACCTCGCAGGGAAGGTTCGTCTCCTCGAAGAAGCGCAGGACATCGGGCGGAACATCGCCGTCAAAGATGTCTCGCGCGTCAACGTCGTCAATCGCATCGCATGCGGACATGGCGCCTCACCCTATCGGTTCTTCTCATGAACGAGCCGCAGGCCATGCAAGGTGAGTCGCGGCTCGCGACGTGTTATGGTCTGGGAGAGTCCGGCAATCACGTTCGAGAACCCGCCCGTCGCGATCACCGGCGCCTCGTAGCCAAGCTCATCGAAGATGGCGCGGACGAGCCCGTCGATGCGTGCGACTTCGCCGAAAACGATTCCCGAGCGCATGGCATCGACCGTGTTCGTCCCGATCACATGCCCTGGCTCGACGATATCGGCCTGAGGCAGACGCGCCGCATGGCTAAACATCGCATCGGCGCCGGTACCCATGCCAGGAGCGATGATTCCGCCCCTGAAGCGACCGCGCTCGTCAATGACCTCGATGTTGGTCGTTGTTCCCAGGTCGACGACAACGACGGGAACGCCCTCGAGCTTGATGGCCGCCATCGCGTCGGCAACGCGATCGGCCCCGATTTCCGCCGGATTGTCGTACTGCATCGCAAGACCCGTCTTGATGCCGGGACCCACGACGACGGGATCGCGTCCCGTCATGCGACGTCCCACGGTCGCCCAGCACTCGGTGAGCACGGGAACGACCGAGGCGATCACCACGTCATCGCAGGATGCCGGGTCGATGCCCTTGAGTTCGAACTGCCCCGCGAGCAAGAACTGGAGTTCGTCGGCCGTGTCCTGCACGCGCGTCGTGAAGACCCAATGAGCGACGAGCTCCTCGTCCTCGAAGAGTCCCATGGCGGTTTGCGTGTTTCCGATATCGACGGTCAGAAGCATGCATTCTCCGTTTCTCAAAACAATTTCATTACAGCGTAGCGCGAGCTGTCCTCAAGCGCATACAATGAAAGCAAATCGTAACAGGTAATGGCTGAGTGGAGCTTACCATGGAAGAAAAAAGCGAACAGAGAATACTCGTCGTCGACGACGAGCAGGCAATAACCGATTTCGTCAGCTTCAACCTCTCGAAGGAGGGCTACCAGGTCGACGTCGCCCACAATGGCAACGAAGCCGTCGACATGGCCAACGCGAACGATTACGACCTCGTGATCCTCGATGTCATGTTGCCCGGTATCGACGGCTACGAGGTATGCCGCCGCATCCGAGCGAAGAGCAACGTCCCCGTGCTGTTCCTATCTGCCCGCGATACGGAACTCGACAAGGTCGTCGGACTCGAACTGGGTGGCGACGATTACCTTGCCAAGCCGTTTGGCATCCGCGAGCTACTCGCCCGCGTGCACGCGCTTCTGCGCCGCGCACCGCAAGAGGAAGACACGGGGGCAGATGGCGTGCGCGTGCTTGACGTGAGCGGCATCCACCTAGACGAGGCGGGCCACCATGCGACCTTCGAGGGCAAGGACATCGAACTTACCCCGCGCGAGTTCGAGCTCCTGGTCACGCTCATGAGTCATGCGGGCACGGTGCTCGGACGCGAACAGCTCCTGCGCGAGGCATGGGACTGGCAGTACGTCGTCGAGACCAAGACCGTCGACACGCACATCAAGCGCTTGCGCGACAAACTCGCAAGCGTCGGGCTGGATCCCAACGTCATCGAAACCGTGCGCGGCTACGGCTATCGTTTCGTCAAGGACTTCAACAACAAAAAGTAGGGGCACGATTACTCGCGCTCCCACGACCACATGCCATTTAGGCACGAGAGGGGCCGG
>UQUH01000023.1 GCA_900544245.1 uncultured Coriobacteriaceae bacterium
GACGACCGCCGGCGTGTCCTTGCCGGCGGCGACGTTGACCACCTTGGCACCGGCCATGATCTTGGTGGCGACGAGCTCGTCGAAGGTCACGACCGTGAGGACGACAGGGATGTCGATGCTCGTGGAAATCTCGCGCACGTCCTCGATGCTCGTGGGCGAATTGACGACGACGCCATAGGCACCCTGCATCTCGGACTGGACGGCCATCGCCTTCGAACGCGCGCCCGCCGTGGTCGTGCCAGCGACGCCCGTGAAGACCGGACGACCCGAAGCCGTCACGAGCCCCTGCGTGATGATGGGCTGGCAGGTGAAGGGATACACGGCGAACACGGCATCTGCATCGCAGTTGCAGATGATGGCCAGATCCGTCGAGAAGACGAGGGACTTGACGCGACGTCCGAAGAACGAGATGCCCGGACAGGCATCGATCTGCCGGGGAACGTGCAGCGCCGCGGGAGCATGACGATACGTGCCGTCGATGGCCTTGGGGTCACAGCGCGTGACGATGGTATCGAGGTGCATGACGTCCGCCGGGGTGGAGGAAGAGCTCCCGTCATCGCGGGAGCGCATGCCCTTGAGGGCGCGAATCTTGTGAAGTGGCGATTTGCTCTTCATCGTCAGTCCTAACTCGAGGCGCCCTACAGGCCCCATCTCCAAAGGGGAGACAATGATAGCAATTCGCCTCGTTCCCGCGATGCTCGTCGCCGAAATTTAAGGAGATTCTAAGCGGGACAGGAAAATGAGACAGTTACTCAGAGACGCTGTCTCACTATGCCTCCTTGATTTGCTTGAACATGCTGGTAGAGAGGTTTTCGACAGAAAAGCAATCAAGAAGACACCCTACGCCACGTCACCCAGCAGCCAGTCGAGTGCGTAGACCTGGCTAATACCCTGGTGCGATACCTCGTCGGCATCGTCCATGGTTATAAGGTATTTCGGGTAATCGTCTTGGACTGAGCGAAGCGCCTGCAGCTCGCGCTTCAACGTTGCAGATGAGGATACCGTCTCTGCCACTTGATAGTAGGCGTATCCCTCGGCGCTCTCGACTACGAAATCGACTTCCGCATCGCCGACCTTGCCGATATACACATTTTTGTAGCGGCGCTTGAGTTCGAGAAAGACCACATTCTCAAGGATTCTGCCCGCGTCTCGTATTCGGCCGGAAAGCACCATGCGTCGCATGCCCATATCAACGCCGTAGTATTTTTCCTGCAGTTTCAAGAGGCGCTTTCCTCGCAGGTCAAAGCGCTTTGCCGGATAGAAGATGTAACTGTCGACGAGTCCTGAAATGTAGTCGGACACGGTGTTCGGCGAGATTCTTATTCCCTGTGAAGTGATGAAATCGCTTATGGCCTTGGCAGAGGTAAGGTTTCCCACATTGTCGAACAAATAGGTGGCGAGGGCATCGAGGCCTTGCGTATTAGCGATATTCAGACGCTGCGCCACGTCCTTGAAAAGCACGGTGCTCAAGATGCCCTCAAGGTAGTCGTACAGGCTCAAGGAACCATCTACCTGCGTGAACGCACCCGGCATCCCTCCCGTGGAGATGTATCGATCGTAGAGCCTTTGTCGAGACGCGCTTGCATCTGATGCACCACAGAACTCCTTGAACGAAAGAGGGAGCATCGACACTTCTATATAGCGCCCCGAGAGCAGGGTGGCAAGCGTGCCTCGGAGCATGAGGGCGTTCGAGCCCGTGATGTACAGATCGAGATTGTCGCGAGTGTAAAGGCTGTCGACCGCGCGCTGGAACTCGGGGACGTTTTGCACCTCGTCTATGAACACATAGTTCATCTTCCCCGGTTTAGCGCGGGCGAGTATCTCATCGTGCAGTTCGTGATAATCGAGAAGATGTTCGTATTCCAACTGCTCGAGATTGATGACGATGATTCGATCCGAATCCACTCCCTCGGCCTGAAGATGCTCCGCATAAAGTTCGAGCAGCGTTGATTTGCCGCAGCGTCTCACGCCCGTAACGACCTTGATAAGGTCGCGGTCACGCCATCTATCGAGCTGTTCGATGTAGTCAGGACGTGGAATCATGATTCTCCTAAACTTCTCATTTGATTGAGAAGTTTAGCAAATATCAGAAAACTTCTCAATCATTTGCGAAGTTTTACGTTTTCCCGAAAACTTCTCATTTGATTGCGAAGTTCTTACTTGCAAGCTCAAAGTGCTCAAGCATGAAGATCGTCCATCAGGGCATCGATGCTGCTGAACACCTCTCCCTTTCCAGCAAGCGCCTGTGCACGAGCCTCTTCGTCGTAGTACCTCGACCACGGCCTGTCGATGGAGGGATAGCCGGCGAGGGCTTGCCTGTTTTTCATGTGCAACATCGTTCTCGACGAGTCACAAGCATTAAGCCAGCAAAGTGACTATGCAGTAATAGAACCAGGGCAATAACGGTCAGCCTGACCCAGAATAAACCTCGCATCCGCTTAAGTTTATACGCAAGTTTCTCATCAATGATCAGAGCTATTGCTTCGTCCCGTACCTCATCCGCGGTTTAGCAACGAAACAGAGTGATGGGGGCATGCCTCAGAATATGAGTGCTTTCTGCCTCTTATTTTATGCCTTCCTTGTAAAATATCTCTTCGAGGTACTCAATACCGTAATACAGTTTTACCGGCACACTTTCACCACTATCATTCAGCGTGTACAACGTAATCTCTTTCCATTCATTATTTGGATCATCAAGAGTATTTAAATCATCTAAAATGAGGTTTATCTTGCTTCCATCTTTTTGAACTGCTTCTCCAAAAATGAATGATGAGCGAGTCTCGTCGTATCCTACTGACGTTAATACAAAGTCACTGCCCTTAGATTTAATTATCAGCTGTTCAATTTTCTTGTTGTCACCTACAACGCAAGTAAATACTAGCTCCGAATCGATTGGCTCAATATCGTATGATATAAGTTTATTATTTATATACATCGCTCGATAAGTTTCTGTAAGCTCCCCAGACGAATTTAGAACCTGCACTTCTCCACTGAAGGTCCCGTCTGCATTATATTGGCGAACATAGCTAGACTCTTTTATAGTCTCATTCGAATATAGAGTCGCTTTGGTCGCTCTCGATTCTTCATTAATCTCTTCATATTCCCATATCAGCCATCCCCCATCATCGTTCCTTTCACAGCCTTTTTTCGGTACAAATTCTCCATTAGCTTCAAACGACAGTGCAAACGAATAGCCCATAGAAGAGTTTGATAGAACATCGATCAATTCTATATCGTCTTCTAATTCGGCAGATGCATACAAAACCGGATGATTCTGAGGGGAGAAAATGGAGGCGGATTTTATCTTTAGACTCTCGTTCGGGTCATACGAAAAAAGCAGCCTCATCGCAAATTTATTCTCTGTTTTTCCCTCAACAGGAAGATAGACCTCTCTCTCAACCATATTGAGTGCGATATTGTATTTCTCAACATAGGAAGCCGTGCTGATGACTCTCGAAGAAGCTGGAACCGATAAAATGGATGGTGAATTGGTCAATGCGGGAGCGCACAGCCCGCAAACAAAGAGAAACAGGCAGCTTATGATAAATGACCTTGAAAGCGTACCTGCTCTCAAGCGTTTTCTTTGGCAAACGAGGTTCCCGAAATAGTGTTTAGTTGTTGAATTAGCAATTAGAGATACAGCTATATATGAGCATAGGATTACGGCTAGTATTCCCCATGTTACCTGCTCATTATTCATTAATCTTGCAAATAGAACCGCCAAGAACATAGCGACAAATCCTGATGTTGCACATAGGATTACAAGAATCGCCTCTCCTAGAGTCACCTTCTTAGCACTTAGGCCATCAAGCACGCTTGAAACAGATAACCAGGAGGCAAGAAACGAAATCCAGACAAAAGGTGATTTGAAAAAATCGGAAATTGTAAACGAGATTGCGAATTGCAGCATAAAAAATTGAACAGCGCCGAACACTATAGAGCTTTTATACGCTCTTGAAACTGCACGAAATACTTCCTCGGTCGAGTCGTGGCTGAACACGCCGCTCATTTGAGGAATAGCACCTAGAATGCTTATGGCTAGGGACATTAAAGTGACAATTTCTGAAGCATCATTAACAGAATCTGAAAATAATAAGCCGATGTTTTTGCTCTCGACATAGAGGTCGAATATCTCCATCGGGAAAAACGCCAAACTTGAAGTTGTTGACACCATTGCTTGGTCCCCAAAAAGTATTAATCAATCCTTTTGACGTCACTATCTTTCTTCAAGCCCTTCCTCAATCTCCTCACATCCACCTTGCCGATGGGAGTAAGAGGGAGGGCGTCAATAAGCTCATAGCGAGCGGGCTGCTTGTAGTCTGGAAGCTCGGAGGCGCAAAGGGAACGAAGCTCCTGCACGACCTGCTCCCATGACTTGTCGCAGCTTTCTTCAAGCACGACGAATACGCAGGCGAGCTCGCCTTGTGAATAGGCATCATCGGGATAGCCCACTGCCTTCGCTTTGCGAACATGAGGACTCTTACACACGATGTCCTCGATCTCCTTCGGCGGTATCTTGAAGCCTGATGCCGACACGATGAAATCCTTTATCCTGCCGGTCACGAAGACCTCGCCGCGGCTGCCAATGTAGCCGGCATCTCCCGTGTGCAGCCAGGTGCGCCCGTCATTGTGCTTGACGAGAACCTTCGCCGTCTCCTCGGGATTGTTGCAGTAGCCGAGCATCACATGTGGCCCCGTGATGCAGAGCTCGCCTGTTGCAGAAGCAATATCGTCTGGCATTGCGCTTTCGGGTGCGTAGGGCAACTCTTCGAAGGAACCGTCGTCCTTCTGCCTGAAGGCGGCAACGACAGCCTCAGGAAACGGAAAACCTACGCTTTGGGAAACAACTTGATCAGCTTTGGAAAAACAGCAGCAGCCGCCGCCGCATTCTGTCAGCCCATAACCCACGCGAAGTTTATCTCTGCTTCCATGCGCTGCAAAAAAGCCGTTGATATCAGATTCCAATTTGGGATTCACATGATCTCCGCCACAGGTAGGATCAAGCAAAAAAGAGAAATCCTGATTCTGCGAAAGAGGGCTTTGGATTACGTCCTCCCAGTGATTTGCAGTTCCCGTGACATGCTGGGGACGGTATTTGATGAATTCTTGAGCCACGGAAATTGAATTAGGATCCGGTACCAAAATGACCTCCATACCCATGCACAGAGGAAGGTGCAGTCCGTTCACAAGGCCGTAGGCAATAAACGGAGGCATAATGTCGTACCAGGTCTGTCCCTGTTGAAAATCGAATCCCATGCGGCGTACCAAATGCACCGACGAGCTGAAATTCTCGTTCGTCAGCAAGACCTTCTTCGGCGTTCCCGTTGTTCCGCCAGTCGAAACGGCCACCACAGGCGTGTTTGGTTCGAAAGCGTACTCAGGCTGCACGCTGCCAGTCTGAGCGATGAACTCGTCCCACGTCATATGGGGGAACGACGGGGTGCTCTCTTTCTTCCCCAAACCTTGGAAGAATGCCTTGCGCACAGTCTTGTTCTTGAGCAAAGAGCGCGGCCCTACTGAGCGCGAAGGTGACACCAGCACCACGGTGTCTATCGCACCCTCCTCCACAAGCGGGGCAATCCGATCGACCACGCCATCGAAGGCAAACAGCACTTTGGAACCGGTCAGCTCGATCTGCTCACGGAAACCGTTGGTTGGGTAGCGTACGTCGATCATATTGGCTGTGGCCCCGATGCGGGAAAGCGCATAGACGAGGTAGAAGACTTCAGGAATGCTCGGCATGATGACGGCCACCATGTCCCCGCGCTTCACGCCCAGCGATGCAAGAGCCGCAGCTGTCCTGTTGCATTCTTCCTTGAACTTGCCATAGCTTATGCGCGTATCCAAGTAGTTGAACGCGGGCAGCGATGGATTGAAATCAGGCTGTCCGAACAGATAGTCATAGATGGTCTTGCCCTCATAGGCTAAGGGCGTGGCATCCTTTGGGAAATATGCCTCATGGCGATGCTCTTGCGATGGGTACATGGGCATTGCTTTTCTGCCTTCATGTGTTTCCATCGATTTATCCTTCCGCTTTATCCGCATAAATCCTTGCGTTAGCAGAGCATTTCCACACATTTGTTGGATTCGTGATGCTCTTGTAATGACTTGATATATCAAGTCATCTGCGCGAGTCTACCACATACCATGAGCCCATGACGAGCAGCGACCGAAAAGAACGGCTTGGCGCCGCGATTCGCGCAAATCGGGAGAGGCAGGGTCTTTCTCAACGCAAGCTTGCGCTCATGATCGGAAGCAATCAAACGCATATTTGGCAGATTGAAACCGGACAGGTCAGCGTCGGCATTGACCTACTCTGTCGCATCGCCGACAGTCTCGGGATCAAGGTCAAAGACCTCATTGATTTTTAGATTCGGCTCAAGGCCATCACAGGTATAGGCATCATCCCCTCGCAGTCCAGGCAGCGCCTTGCGCACGGCGCGGCCGTCCATATGTCATGAAGGGGATTGGGGACGTTCGTCTGGCAAGAAGAAAGGCACCCACCCTTCGTCGCCAAACGTCAAGAATCTTCGCGCGCGCGCAAAAACCTTGCGGGCAGATGCCCTTCTGCCTAGCTTTTTACACGCGTCGAACTAACACGAAGATTATGGCGGGAATCCTTGCGGAGACCCTATGACGTTTGGCACCTAGAAGTATAGCAAATGGACGCGCCTTACATTCTTTTACAGAGTTTTGCATTCTTTTACAAAACCGAAAGACAACGGGAGGTACTGGACTTTTCTAGTTATAATCGGGAACTTTCGACTTTTTCCTGACTTTTCCGATTATGTTAGGAAAAGTCAACGCCTGCCTCCTACACCGCCGGGTTCGTGAGCCGCAAGATATTGCGGCCAAACGCGTAGCCGTACGGCGGCTCAGCCACCCAATCGGCCCTGAAGTCGCGGGTCGTGGTCGAGACGCTTTCCCCACGGTTCACCGCCAGGTACTCGTCACTCCATATGTCGCGGTCGAAGGCGAGCAGTCCACCGTCCTCGCTCTCGATGATCACGGCCTGCACCCACTTGAAGTCGATGAGGCGACGCGATCCCTTGGAAAGCAGCGCCGTGTCCACCACTACGAGCACGTCGGCCACCTGGAAACCACATTCCACACGCGTCACGTGCTTACCCAGCGGCGTCCACAGCTCCCCCTTCGCGGACTCGGCGCGCAAAATCGCAACCTCCTCCTCGACGAAATCCGGCCCCAGCGCAAGCGTCTCGTGCTCGTTCACGAGGTCGACCGCGAAGCCATCGAAGACGAGCCGCGCGGTCTTGTAAATGTGGTCGCTCTCGCCATCGAGGCAGTAGCCCTCGTAGGCGACAAGCTCACGGCCGATGCACGAGCGCAAAAGCGCCAGCGCCGCATCGTCGAACTGCCTGCCGATTTCTATCAGGCTCATGACAAACCCGCCTTTCGCCTCGCGCTCGTAGTATATTGACGTCCTAAGCATACTGCATCGACCACCATATAGGAGGGTGTTCATGGAACGCGAGAACGCATGGAAGAGCTATAGCGACAAGGACCTCGACAAACTCGAAAAACTCAGCAGCGACTACATCGAGTTCATCTCGGAGAACAAGACCGAGCGCGAGTGCGTGAACGCCTCGATCGCCATGGCGGAAAAGGCCGGGTACAAGCCGCTCGCCAAGGCCATCAAGAAGCAGCGCAAGCTCAAGGCCGGCGACAAGGTCTACGCCCAGACCCATGGCAAGGCCCTCATCCTGGCGGTGCTCGGCACCGACCCGCTCGAGGACGGCTTCAACATCTTGGGCGCCCACATCGACTCGCCGCGTCTCGACGCCAAGCAAAACCCGCTCTACGAGAACACCGACATAGCCTTGCTCGACACGCATTACTATGGCGGCATCAAGAAGTACCAGTGGGTCACGCTCCCGCTGGCCATCCATGGCGTCATCGCCCTCAAGGCCGGCAGGTCCATCGAGGTTCGCGTGGGCGAGGATCCGTCCGACCCCGTGTTCTGCATCTCGGACCTGCTTCCCCATCTGGGCCAGAAGCAGATGGAGAAGAACGCCAAGGAGGTCATCGACGCCGAAGATCTCGACGTGATCGTGGGCAGCAGGCCGCTCCTGTTCGAGAAGGACAAGCTCAACGACGATTCGCCCGCATGGGAGAAGATCGCCGAGAAGGAGCCGGTCAAAGCTTCCGTACTTAAGTACCTCGCCGAGTACTACGGCATCGAGGAGGAGGACTTCCTCTCCGCCGAACTCGAGATAGTGCCGGCTGGCCGCGCGCGCGAGATGGGCTTCGACCGCTCCATGGTGATCGGCTACGGCCAGGACGACCGCGTCTGCGCCTACACGTCGCTCGTCGCCCAGCTCGCCATCGAGAATCCCAAGCGCACCGCCGTCACCGTGCTGGTCGACAAGGAGGAGATCGGTTCCGTGGGCGCTACGGGCATGGAGTCGCTGTTCTTCGAGAACACCATCGCCGAGATCATGGAGCTCGCCGGAGAGGGCGAGCAGCTCAAGCTGCGTCGCGCGCTCGGCGCATGCAAGATGCTGTCCTCCGATGTCTCCGCCGCGCTCGACCCCTGCTATGCGAACGTCTTCGAGCCCAAGAACGCCGCCTACATGGGCCGAGGCCTTGTCTTCAACAAGTACACGGGAGCGCGCGGCAAGAGCGGCAGCAACGACACGTCGGCCGAGTTCGTCGCCGAGGTGCGCAAGGTCATGGACGATGCCGGCGTCGCGTTCCAGACCGCCGAGCTCGGCCGCGTCGACATCGGCGGCGGCGGCACGATTGCCTACATCCCGGCCAAGTATGACATGGACGTCATCGACAGCGGCGTGGCCGTGCTCTCGATGCACGCTCCCTGGGAAATCACGAGCAAGGCCGACATCTACGAGGCCCGCAAGGGCTACGAGGCGTTCCTCAAGAACGCATAGACGTGAAATGAGACAGTTGCTCTGAGCAACTGTCTCATCGCGCATCCAGGAGTGCGGCCATCAGCTCCTTGTCCTCATGGTCGACCGTGAAAAGGAACTCTTTGGCCGTAACGCTCTTCACCTTGCTGCCCACAAAGGCGTCCTCATCACGTGTGATGATGAAATCAGCCCCATTCAGCTCTGCGCACGCACGGACGAGCCCGTCTTCGAAGTCGGGTTCGTTGCTCTTAAGGGAACGGTCGCATTCCTCGAGGGAAACGGGGGCAACCGCCACCAGGCCCAGAAGGCTCTCGAGCGCCTCGCGCGCAATCGGCTCGCTGTAGGCCCGGCACAAAATGTAGTAAGCGTCGTTGAAGGAAGTCGCCGCGGCAAAGCCATAATCGCCGCTGCCGTTACACCACTTCAGCAACGCCAGCGCCTCGTCATGCTGGGGACGATTGGGGATGACGCTATCCAGGAGAATATTGGTGTCGAGCAAGATCCTATACATCGCGCTCACCCAGAAGGTCTTTCATCTGTGCATCTGACATGCCTGCAAACGCCTCGGGTGCTGGTGGAAGCGTCTCAACGAACTCGACGAAGCGAGAGAACTGGGCACTTGGCGCCGGCTTGCTGGCAGACGCGGTCAGGGCCTCGGGTAACTCCCCCGTCTGGGCAATCGAGAACCACATGGCCTTAATCACATCGGCCGCCGTAAGGCCCGATGCGCGTATGACGCGATCTGCGCGCTCCTTTATGGTTTGGTCAACTCGGCCCGAGACAACCGCAGTTTGCATGATGCCCTCCTTTTCTGTGTATACAGTATACACCGATAAGAAGAAGCTGCCGTGACGAGACCCGCAAGGGCTACGAGGTGTTCCTCAAGAACGCATAAGTAACAAGCTACGGGGCGAGCCCTTGACGAGGCCCGCGAATGAAACAAGAAAAGCCAAAGCGGGAAGCGAGGACTGTCTGAGGAAGGCGACCACGATGTGGCCGCCTTCCGAGTTCCGCAGCTGCTTTGGCTTTTCGCAGTTTCGGTATGAGCGACAGCCCGTCAAGGGCTCGCCCCGTCGCCCTAGTCCGTGAAATACCCCACGCCGCCTTCGATGAGCGGCTGGTAGCTCAGGTCCGGGATGTTCTGGTATACGCCCGCGCTCCAACGCTCGGTGTGCCCCATCTTGCCGAGCACGCGTCCGTCCGGACTCGTGATGCCCTCGATGGCGAGCACCGAGCCGTTAGGATTCACGTCGAGATCCATAGATGGCATGCCGTCGAGGCCCACGTACTGCGTCGCAATCTGCCCGCTCTCGATAAGCTGCTCGAGCGTGTCGTCGTTGGCCACAAAGCGCCCCTCGCCATGGCTGATGGCGACGGTATGGACGTCACCCACCTCGCAGCGCGAGAGCCACGGTGACAGGTTGGACGCCACGCGCGTGCGCACGATGCGGCTTTGGTGCCTGCCGATCGTGTTGAAGGTGAGCGTCGGGCAGCCTGCATCCATCGTGACGATATCGCCATACGGGACCAATCCGAGCTTGACGAGCGCCTGGAATCCGTTGCAAATGCCCAGCATGAGGCCATCGCGATCGTTGAGCAGGCGGCGCACGGCATCCGTCACGTTGGGATTGCGGAAGAACGCCGTAATGAACTTGGCACTGCCGTCGGGCTCGTCGCCACCGGAAAAGCCGCCGGGAATCATGATGATCTGGCTGTTGTCGATCTTCTCGACGAAGGCCTTCGTGCTCTCTGCGACCGCGTCCGGCGTCAGGTTGTTGATGATGAAAGTCTCGGGCACGGCGCCGGCGCGCTCGAAGGCGAGCGCCGTATCGTACTCGCAATTATTACCCGGAAAGACCGGAATGATGACGCGCGGCTTGGCGAGGTTACCGCAGTACGTGAGCGGGATATTGCTCGCGTCGCTGATCATGTCGACGCCACCGCCATCCTCGCGATACGGGAACACATCCTCGAGCTCGTGTTCCCATGCTTCCTGCAGCACGGCAAGGCGCACGGTCTCGCCTCCAGCGATGATCGCATACTCGTCGATGGTCTCGCCAAGCTCGACCACGTGCATGTTCTCCGTCGATTCCGGAAGCTCCGCTCCGGGCGCCATCTCGACGGCGAAAGATCCGTACGCGTTGACGAACAGCGTATCGAGGTCGACCTCGTCGTTGATGCGCAGGCCGATACCGTTGCCCAGACACATCTTGAAGAGCAGCTCGGCGTCTCCGCCAAAGCCAGGCGTGCCAACCGCGAGCACCTGACCGGTGTCGATGAGACGCTCGATCGTGTCGAGGCATTCGAGTAGACCGGCCTTCTCGGGCATGAGCCCATCGGCTTCGTAGAACGGATGGATGCACAGCACCATGTGCCCGGCGCCCTTGAACTCGGGGCTCATCGCATGGTCGACCGTACCGACAGCCGTCGCGAAGCTCACGAGCGTAGGCGGAACGTCGAGGTCCTCGAAGCTGCCCGACATGGAATCCTTGCCGCCGATGGAGCCCACGCCCAGGTCGACCTGGGCCATGAGCGCACCGAGCAGCGACGCGGCGGGCTTACCCCAGCGCTCGGGGACGTCGCGCAGCGAACCGAAATACTCCTGGAAGGTTAGGTACGCGTCCTTGCGCGAGAAGCCCGCGGCCACGAGCTTTGCCACGCTCTCGACGACCGCGAGGTACGCGCCCTTGAACTGGTTGGCTGACGACAGATACGGGTTAAAGCCCCAGGACATGCCGCTCGTCGTGGTGGTCTCGCCCAAGACGGGAAGCTTGGCGATCATTGCCATGGGGGCCGTAAGCTGCCGTGTGCCGCCAAAGGGCATGAGCACCGTATTGGCACCGATAGTGGAGTCGAACATCTCGACGAGGCCCTTGTTCGAGACGACGTTGAGGTCGGTGACGACGCTTCTCATGCGCTCTGCGAAGCTCTCGCCCTCCCAGCGCGGCGCATAGTCCTCGCCAGCTGCGATATGCACGTTCATCTGCTTGGACGCACCATTCGAGTTGAGGAACTCGCGGCTCACGTCGACGATCGTATCGCCACGCCAGGTCATGACGACACGTGGCTCCTCGGTGACGGTCGCGATGACGACCGCCTCGACGTTCTCCTCGTTCGCATACGAGAGGAATTCGTCGACATCCTCGGCAGCAACGGCACACGCCATGCGCTCTTGGCTCTCCGAGATGGCGAGCTCGGTGCCATCGAGGCCATCGTACTTCTTGGGGACGCAATCCAAGTCGATGAGCAGGCCATCGGCGATCTCGCCCGTGGCCACGCTCACGCCGCCAGCGCCAAAGTCGTTGCAGCGCTTAATGAGCCGACAGGCGTCCTTGCGGCGGAAGAGGCGCTGCAACTTGCGTTCGACCGTCGCATTGCCCTTTTGCACCTCGGCACCGCAGGTCTCGATGCTCGATACGTTGTGGGCCTTGGAGGAGCCGGTCGCTCCGCCGATGCCATCGCGGCCCGTGCGTCCGCCGAGCAAGATGATCTTATCGCCCGCAATCGGCGTCTCGCGCCGCACGTGGTCGGCGGGTGTCGCCCCCACCACGGCGCCGATTTCCATGCGCTTTGCCGCATAGCCCGGATGGTACAGCTCGTTGACCTGACCCGTGGCAAGGCCGATCTGGTTGCCATAGCTCGAGTAACCGTGGGCAGCCGTCGTCACGATCTTGCGCTGCGGCAACTTGCCCGCGAGGGTCTCGTCGATGGGCGTATGCGGGTCGGCGGCACCGGTGACGCGCATGGCCTGATACACGTACGAGCGGCCGGACAGCGGGTCGCGGGTGCAGCCGCCGATGCAGGTCGCCGCGCCGCCGAAGGGCTCGACCTCGGTGGGGTGATTGTGCGTCTCGTTCTTGAAGAGGAACAACCAATCCTCGTCCTCGCCGTTCACGTCGACCTTGACCTTGACGGTACAGGCGTTGATCTCCTCGCTCTCGTCGAGACCCGTGAGGATCCCCTGCTTCTTGAGATACTTCGCACCAATGGTGCCCATGTCCATGAGGCAGACGGGCTTCTCGTCGCGCCCGAGCTCGTGACGCATGTCCAAGTATGCATCGAAGGCGGCCTGCACGATCTCGTCATCGATCTCGATGTCGGTGAGTTCGGTACCGAAGGTCGTGTGACGGCAATGATCGGACCAATACGTATCGACCATCTTCACCTCGGTGATGGTCGGATCGCGATGCTCGACGTTGGCGAAGTAGTCTTGGAAGACCCTGATGTCGGCAAGGTCCATCGCCAGGCCGCGCTCGCGGATGAAGATCTCCAGAATCTCATCGTCATAGTCAATGAAATGCTCGATGACCTCGACGTTATCCGGCTCGGGATACTCGGTCTTGAGCGTCTCGACCTCGTCGAGCGACGCCTCGCGCGCCTCGACGGGATTGATGACGTAGCGCTTGATGGCAGCGACGTCCTCATCGCTCAAATCGCCCTCGAGCAGATATAGCGTCGCGCTGCGCACCTCGGGACGCTCGCCACACGAAACGAACTGGATGCACTCGCTTGCCGAATCAGCCCGCTGGTCAAACTGACCGGGCAGGTACTCAACGCCAAAGAGGACGGAATCGTCCGCAAGGGTCGGTAGACGACGGTGCGCCATATCGACCTGTGGCTCACTGAAGACAGTGGGCACGCAGCGCTCGAAGAGCTCATCGTCAATGCCCTCGACATCATAGCGATGGATGGTGCGCAGGCTCTCGAGTCCATCGATTCCGAGCAAGGTGCGCAGCTCGTCTTCCAACTGCCGTGACTCGACATCGAACTCGGGCTTCTTTTCGACATAGACGCGAGAAACCATTCCCAGGCCTCCAATTATCTCGTGGCTTATTTGCCGTGAACCATCTTACATGAATGGAGCATGTGGTATCGTTTGCACAACGTCTCGACAATGCCAAAGGAGCCACCATGAAGCGCTCGCTCATACTCGTCATTTCCTGCGCATGCGCACTCGCAATCGCCCTGTTCGCCATGACCGCCTGCGGCGGAGCATCCAACTCCCCGAGCGGATCGGCCTCGAGCTCGGCGGCATCCTCGGATGCAAACGGCGCGAATGGCGCCGACGCCGCCAACCCGGACGACGCGTCGGCATCGGGCATGTCACGCGACGACGTCCGTAGCGTCTTCGAGCAGACCATCGCGACCATGAGCGAGTTCTACAAGGGTAGCACGCCCGTGGGCGAGCAGCTCTACTATGCCGGCGGCGCCGACGGCGCCGGGGCCATCTTCGTTCTCATCGTCCCCGAGTCCAACACGTCTGCCATCTTCATCGGGCCGGCGACGGTCGGCGAGGACAACAAGCTGACCATCACCGACGAGACCACGGGCAGCTCCACCACCTTTGCCGTCATAGATAACGGCGATGACACGTACTCGTTCTCCATGGGTGACGAATACGGCGCCGCCATCATGACCAGGTGCAGCTCAAACGAGATCATCGACGCGCTCACCGACGTCGTCATGGCCTCGCCGGCAGCCCAGCCGGCGGGCGAGGGCTCCGCCCAGGAACAACCCCAAGAGTAGAAGCGCGCAGCCCCCTAGCCCAATCGAGCACGTCGCACGAACACGGGCAGCAATCGCCCGGAACGCAGCCGTTCGGGTCGTGCCGGCTCGGGTCGTGCCGGCTCCGGCCGTTCCCGTTCGAGCCGTCCTCCCGTCAAGGGCAAGCGCGGGTCGGTCAAGGCCGTCGCCCAGCGCCAGGTCAACCGCAGGGGAGCCGTCAACAGCCGCAACCTCAAGCGCGTGAAGACGCCGCATAGGGCGCCGCGCATCGTATTCGTCGTCGCGTTGTGCGTCATCATCATCGGTGCGGGAGCTGCCGCCGTCCTCTCCCAAACCGACACGGCAAAGTACGCCACATGCGAGCAGTACCGTCCCGTCGTGCAGCAGGCGTGCAAGGACTGCGGCCTCGACACGGACTGGACCGACTGCCTGCTCGCGGCGATGGTCGTCGAGTCGGGAGGCGACAAGAACGTCAGGAGCGTCCTCAACGTCGAGGGCGATATCATGCAAGCCGCCGAGGGCGCCTACGGCTGGATCGTCATGAACGGCTGGCCCGAGCGCGGCATCGCTGCCGAGTCGACCGAGGCCTCGATCTACGCCGGCGTCATGGAGTTCAAGCAGAACCTCCAGCTCTGGGAAGGGTATCTGGGAACCATCACCCCCAATGACGCGACCGAGATACAGCTCGTCATCCAGGGGTATAACTTTGGCGCCGACGGCTGGTTCGCCTGGTGCAAGCAGCGCAACGTCCATGCGTACACGGTCGAACTCGCCCGCGAGTACTCCGAGACGAAGATGCCCGCGGACGCCAAGGGAACGCCCACGCACGCCCAGAAGTGGCTCACCGCGTACGACGCCATCCACGGCAGCCATCGCTCCTAACCAGCCAACGCATGCGCTAAGGGGGCTTGTCCCCTGGCGCGATGACCGGAAGGCGCACGCGAAACGTCGTCGCGCCCCTCCCCGAAAATGCGGAAAGCCCGCCCTTCGCCCGCAACGGGGCGACAGGTGGGCTTTCTATACCGGACGTCCAGCGGAACGTCCGAACCTAACGTTGCAGCCTCTTGGTCTAGCTGTAACGACGGCCGTAGGCTACGACGCCGGAGCTTCTCCTGTTGAAGATCCAGTGCCGACGGATATAGATTGCGTTTTCGTCACGATTGAACAGCCTGGAAATCCACATTTAAACCACCCTTGTACTGCTATCCGTTCCCGCCCTGTATTTCCCGATGGAGCCGGCTTCCTAGCATGCCTCTTCCCGCTTGTCCTCGCTCTCCGACCGGGCGTCGGGAACGACGAGGTCAAACGGGATACGGTTCTGGGCAACAAGTTGCTTTGTTGCCATGACGACGTAGGTGTTGAAGTTCAGTCCGAGCGCCTCGAGCTTTGCGCTGGCCTCCTTCTTCAGATCGTCGTCCATGCGTATGGTCGTCGACTTCATCATTGTTCTTGCCTTTGGCTACGTTTATTTAATATATATGTCTATTAGTAGTGCATTAGGCGTGCATAGTATATCTTATATATTTCGATTTGACATATAATTTTGCGAAGAAAGAATCGAAAAAAGACCGACCGACCCCTCAACGGAGTCGGTCGGCACGTCTACGGCGTATTATGTGGTTTCTATTTTTAGACCGTTTGCCTAATTCCCTTCGAACGCATCGAGATCCCATTGCAACCATGCGGCGGCAAGCTCGACGATGGCGCGGTAGAACCCGGAATCATCCTGCGCAGCTTGCTCGTTATCGAGCATGTGTCGCAGCAACGCAAGCGGATGCCGCTCGAAGAAGGCCGCAAGCGTCCTGAGCTGCTCGTCGCTGGGCTGTTGGAGATAATCGAGCGGTACGAGCATGAACAGTTCGTTCGCGATATGGTCATCCGGCAAGAAGCGCTGGATGCTCGTCTCGACGCCCAGCTCGCGCGCCACGTCATAGACGGCGCCCCCATCGAGGCCGTATGCGCTCTCGAGTGGCGGCATAGGCGCTTCCGGAAGCAGAAAGGCGCGCGCGTATTCGGCATCCATGGCCATCTTGCGATGGTCCTCGGGAATGTCGGCCAACTTGGCAACCGCGGCCTCGATGTGATCGAGTGCGTCGTGAGTGCGCTCGTTTTCGAGGCTCTCGCGCAGACCAGCCCAAAACGCCGGATCGCTCACGTTGAAGAGCAGCGTCTCGTCGAGCGGATACCCGAGGATGTTTCCGAGAAACTGGTACACGGGCATGCTTCCGTGCCCATCGTGCCCATGGTCGTGGTCATGTTCGTGATCATGCATAGCCGGTCCCTCCTTTCGAATGAGACAAGTTGGTCTGACCAAACTGTCTCATTTCGCAGGTCAAAGTGTCTGCCGCGAGTATAATGGCTGGCATTGCCAAATGACGGGACAGCGAATGATTGACACCAAACTGACAGTGGACCTCAAGGTGACCGTTCCCTTGCGGGTCACCGACTTCGATCGCTACGGGCGGCTCAAGCCATCCGCCGTGCTCTCGTTGTTCCAGGAGGCCGCCACCGTGCAGGCCGGCGTCATGGACATCGGCCACGACGCGATGGAGCGACGCGGCGTGTTCTGGGCCGTCATCCGCACGTACTACGAGGTCATCCAGCAGCCGCAGCTCTACACCAGCGTGCAGGTACGCACGTGGCCCCATTCCCCCTCGCGCTTCTCGTTCCAACGCGACTACATCGTCACGTCGCTTGACGGCGAAATGCTCTTGCGCGGCACGTCGGAATGGGTTCTCATGAGCTTGGAGACGCGCTCGTTCGTCAATCTCGACAGCGTGTACGAACCACCCGACTATCTGCTCGACGAAAAGAACTTCGAAAGAAAACCGCGCAAGATACAGGACTTCGACACGGCGGGCGACAAGCCGTTCGTGGTCGTCCCGCCCTACACGGCGGCCGACATCAACGGGCACGTCAACAACACCGTGTACGCCGATTATCCCTTCGACGCCATCAAACCAGGCAGGGACCACGGTATCGAGAGCTTCCAGATTGACTTCAGGCACGAGGTGCGCACGGGCGAGCCGCTCTGCATCTACACCAGTCGCGGCGAAGACGTGATTCTGACCAAGGGCGTCGACGAAGGCGGCGAGACCGTATTCGCCGCCCGCACCAAGTTCACGAACTAGCCTGCTTCGAGTTCGTCCATCGCACGGTTGGCAAGCTCGTCGGCCCGTATGTTGCCGGCGTTATCCGCATGTCCCTTGACCTTGTGAAAGCTGATGTCGGCAAACTTGTGCCGCTCTTCGTCGAGCGCGAGCCACAGCTCCTTGTTGGCAACGGGTTGCTTTTTTGAGTTGACCCACCCCTTCTGCCTCCACCCGTCTATCCATGACGTGATCCCGTTGAGGACGTACGCGCTGTCGAGGTAGACGTCGGTGGGAACCGTCTTGTTCCTGATGGCGCGCAGCCCCTCGATGGCGGCCGTCAGCTCCATCTTGTTGTTGGTGGTATCGCGCTCGCCACCGTAAAGCTCCCTCTCGTGCTCGCCCCAGACGAGATAGACGCCCCAGCCACCCAGGTTCGCATCGCTCTGGTTGCCACGGCAGCCGCCGTCGCAGTAGATCTCCAGCCTCGTCATGCGCATCTACTGCCGGTAGTAGGTCAGGAAGTCTTCGATGGCGTCCATCGCCTCGCCAAGCGTGCGGCGACGCGGCAGGTAGACGATGCGGAAATGGTCGGTGTCATCGCAGTTGAAGCCGGTACCCTGGACGATGAGCACCTTCTTGTCCTTGAGCAAGTCGAGTGCGAACTGTTCGTCGTTGGTGATGTTGAAGCGCTTCTTGTCGAGCTTGGGAAAGATGTAGAACGCCGCCTTGGGTTTGACGACACTCACGCCGGGCATCTCGCAGAGCCGCTCGTAGACGAAGTTGCGCTGTTCGTACACGCGGCCACCGGGCACGACGTAGTTCCGCACGCTCTGGTGTCCCCAGAGCGCCGTCTGCACGATGGACTGCGCCGGCACGTTCGAGCACAGGCGCATGTTCGTGAGCATGTTGAGCCCCTCGATGTAATCCCTGCCCAGGCGCTTGTTGCCCGACAATGCCATCCAGCCAATGCGGTAACCGGCGACCATGTGAGATTTCGACAGGCCCGAAAACGTGATGCAGAACAGGTCGGGGGCGAGCGAGGCGATGGAGATGTGCTCGCCTTCTCCCTCCATGACGAGACGGTCGTAGATTTCGTCGGAGAAGATCATGAGCTGGTGCTCGCGGGCTATGTCGACGATGCCCTGCAGGACCTCGCGCGGATACAGAGCGCCGGTGGGATTGTTGGGGTTGATGATGACGATGGCCTTGGTGCGCGGGGTGACCTTGGCACGGATGTCATCGAGGTCCGGATACCACTCCGCCTCCTCGTCGCAGACGTAGTGGACGGGATGCCCGCCCGCGAGCGTCGCGCACGCGGTCCACAGGGGGTAGTCGGGCATGGGAAGCAGAATCTCGTCGCCATCATCGAGGAGCGCCGACATGCAGATGTTGATGAGCTCCGAAACGCCATTGCCCGTGTAGATGTCCTCCATCTGGACGTTGGGCAAGCCCTTGAGCTGGTAGTACTGCATGATGGCCTTGCGAGCGGACCACAGGCCCTTGGAATCCGAGTATCCCTCGCAATCGGCGAGCTGCAGGGACATGTCATGCACGACCTCGTCGACAGCTCGAAAACCAAAGGTCGCCGGATTGCCGATGTTCAACTTGAGCACGTGCATGCCCGCCTGCTCCATGCGGTTTGCCTCATCGAGCACGGGACCGCGCACGTCATAGAGAACGTTGTCGAGCTTCGAGGACTTTTTGAACTCGCGTACGGGGGCAGGTCCCTGGTCGGCCACCTTCGTTGCCGACGGTGCAGCCCCGGAAGCGTGCTGTCCTTCCTGCTCGTCCGTTTCCGGATTGAGCCATTCGGAATCGACGTCGAGCGCCTGCGCGAGAAAGTTCAACGTGGCCTTGCGCGGTGTGGTCTTGCCACTCACGTACTGGCTCAGCTGGCTCTTCCCCAGCTTGAAGCCCTGGATTTCGGCCTGTCGCAGCAAGTCGACCTGTTTGAGCCCGCTTGCCTTCATCGCTTCCTTGAGTCTGCTCGCAAACACCGCTGAGTTCATTTTCTGCTCCATAAGTTCAATTTACTGGTCACGAGGTTCATTTTTGCAGAATATCACAATAAACTAGCCTGATGGTTCAATTTCATTAAATGCGTCAGAGAGTCAGGCACATTTAGCGGAATGTACTATTAAATAACAACGCCGGGCAGGCCGTCACGCCGAGGTCTAAGGGAGCGAGCCGAAAGGATCACGAAGTGAGCCGTCGGGGAGCGGCCATCGAGGCGAGGCGACCTGCCCGGCGCCCCCGCTTCACAGCCTGCCCACACGGATCCACATGTTCCGAAATACGAACGCTTGTTCGTGTCTCACCTATCCCCTATACTTTCGTGCCATGGAAGAGCGCAGCGAAAAGCAACGGTCGTACGTCGCCATCGACCTCAAGTCGTTCTACGCCTCGGTCGAGTGCGCCGAGCGTGGTCTCGATGCGCTCACGACCAATCTCGTCGTGGCAGATACCCGTCGCACCGAGAAGACCATCTGCCTCGCCGTCTCTCCCTCCCTCAAGGCGCACGGCATCTCGGGACGCGCGCGCCTCTTCGAGGTCATCCAGGCGGTCAGGAAGATCAACGCCAAACGCCGGGCAAAGGCTCCCGAGCGCAGGCTCGTCGGTTCGTCGAGTAACGCCGACGAGCTCAGCGCGCATCCCGAACTCGCCCTCGACTACGTCATCGCCCCGCCACGGATGGCCCTCTACCTCGAGCGCAGCACCCAAATCTACGAGATATACCTGCGCCACGTCGCACCGGAGGACATCCACGTCTATTCCATCGACGAGGTCTTCATCGACGTGACGGGATACTTGCGCACGGCAGGCATGACGGCGCACGAATTCGCCGCGATGCTCGCCCGCGACGTGTTCGCGCAAACGGGAATCACGGCAACCGTCGGGCTGGGCACCAACCTCTACCTCGCAAAGGTGGCGATGGACATCGTCGCGAAGCACATGGCGGCCGACGAGGACGGGACGCGCATCGCCGAGCTCGACGAGATGAGCTACCGGCACCTGCTCTGGGACCATCGTCCCCTTACCGACTTCTGGCGTGTGGGCCGCGCGACGGCCCGCAAGCTCGACCAGGCGGGTCTGGGCACGATGGGAGACATCGCGCGTTGCTCGCTCGGCGCACGTGACGCCCGCAAGAACGAAGACCTGCTCTACAACCTGTTCGGGGTGAATGCCGAGCTGCTCATAGACCATGCCTGGGGCTGGGAGCCCTGCACCATAGCCGACGTCAAGGCCTATCGTCCCGAGTCCAGCACCCTCGGCTCGGGACAGGTACTGCATTGCCCCTACCCCTTCGAGAAAACGCGCCTCGTGATGCGTGAGATGGCCGAGCAGCTGAGCCTCGACCTGGTCGAAAAGGGACTGACGACAAACCAGGTAGTCATAACCGTCGGCTATGACATGGAAAACCTCGCCGATCCAAAGATCGCGGCAGGCTATGACGGAGAGGTGACCACCGACCACTACGGCCGCAAGGTTCCCAAGCACGCTCACGGCACCGCCTGCCTGCCCCATCGCACCTCGTCGACGCGTCTGATCGTCGATACCGCGCTCGCGCTCTTCGATGACATCGTCGACAGGCGCTTGCTGTCCCGGCGCCTCAACATCACGGCTTGCGACATCACCTCCGCGAGCGAGAGCGCGACGCAAACCGCATGCCAGGCAGGTCAGCTCGACCTTCTCGTCGACTACGAGGCGCTCGAGCGCGAGGCTCGGGCAAAGGACCACGACCTCGAAGAGGAGCGCCGTCGCCAGCAGGCGATACTCGCCGCTCGCAAGCGCTTTGGCAAAAACGCCGTGCTCAAGGGAACCAACTTGCAAGACGGTGCCACGCAGACGCAACGCAACAGGCAGATTGGAGGCCACCAGGCATGAGCGACGCACCGGGCAAGTACGCCGACATCATCGATTTGCCGCATCACGTGTCGAGTGTGCATCCGCCCATGTCCATGGAGCAGCGGGCAGCCCAGTTCTCCCCCTTCGCGGCGCTTGCCGGCCATACCGAGGCGATATGCGAAGCCGCGCAGCAGGCCATCGAGAACGGGCCGGATGCGCCCATAGACCAATCGGAATTCGACTACTGCTAGAGACAGGCGGTGGGACACACTGTCCGCTATTCGTCGATGTAGGAAAGCCCCTGCGCGAGCAGCGCCTGCACGCGGTCATCGGCCAGCGAGTAGATGACCTGCTTGCCATCGCGCACGAAATCGACCACGCTCTCCTGCTTCATGTTCCTGAGCTGATGGGATGTGGCACCTTGGGTGACACCCGCCGCGGCAGAGATGTCGGCGACGCACTTCGGCCCCTCCACGAGGGAGAAGAGAATCTTGAGACGCGTGGGATCGGCAAATATCTTGAACAAGTTGGACAGGCCGTACAGCATGTCCTCCTCGGGCATCGTGAACGAGGGGCGGTCCCTGCGGATCGCGTGCTTGCCCACGAGCTCGCCCGTCGTCTTGACCGGAGCCTGCGCATCCGCCTCAACCTCAGGCTCGTCGACGGCAACGGCCTCGAGCTCGCGCTTTGCGGCCTTGTCCTTCGCCTTGCGCTTCTTGTCCTTGTCCTTCTTCTTGCCCTTTGCCATGACGCGCCTCCTCTATCGCGACGACCGGAACATGTCCGGTCGTCTGCGCAATCGTTATCGTTATCCCGTGATGAACGGGAGTATGTTCGTGATCAGGATCACCGCGACGAGAATCGGGGCGATGTACTTGATCATCACGACCCAGGCCTTCTCGGCCTTGAACTCGCTCGAGATCTCGATCTCCTCGACAAGCGTCTTGGGCTTGATGATCCAGCCGACGAACACGCACGTCAGAATCGCGACGATGGGCATGAGTACCGAGTTCGATATGAAGTCGAAGAAGTCGAGTAACGTCGAGCCCTCGCCGATGGGCTGGATGAACGAAAGCGAGTTATAGCCCGCGTTGACGACGAACCCGACCGCCACGATAAAGATCATCACGATGATGAGCGACTTGGTGCGCGACAAGTGCGTACCATCGGACACGATCGACACGAGCGCCTCGGTCAGGCTGATGGCACTTGTCAGCGCCGCGAAGAACACGAGCAGGAAGAACACAAAGCCGATGACGGTCGCCAAGGTGACGTCCATCGTGTTGAACACCTCGGGCAGGGTGATGAACATGAGCGACGGGCCGGATTTCGCGGCGACGGCCTCGGCCGAGCCCATGGCGACGAATGCCGCCGGGACGATCATGAGGCCGGCGAAGAACGAGACGCCGAAGTCGAAGCCGGCGATGCGCGTGACCGAGGACGTCAGGCTATCCTGCTTGCGCATGTAGCTGCCATACGTGACCATGATGCCCATGGCCAGCGACAGCGAGTAGAACATCTGCCCCAACGCGTTGATGACGAGTTCGGGCGAGAACTTGCTGAAGTCGGGCACCAGATAGTACGCGGCGCCCTCGAGCGCACCGGGCATCGTGAGCACGAAGGCCGCGATTGCCACGGCCATGATGATGAGTGCCGGCATCATGACGAGGTTAGCCTTCTCGATGCCCTTCTGCACGCCGAGCGCGACGATGATGAAGACGATGGCCATGAAGACGAGCATGAACAGGAAGCTCTCGGTATTGCTGCTGATGAAGCCGCCGAAGAAGTCACCACCATCGGCCAGGGCCGCCGGCCCCGCCGTGACGTAACTCACCATGTACTTGGTGACCCAGCCGCCGATGATGCAGTAGTACGGCGTGATGATGAACGGCACGGCCGCCGCGAGCACGCCGATGAAGGTGAACTTGGCACCGAAGTGCCTGAAGGCACCGATGACCGAGAGGCGCGTCTTGCGCCCCAGCGCGGTCTCGAGCAGCAGCAGCGAAACGCCGAAGGTCAGGACGAGCACCAGATAAGTGAGCAGGAACATGCCGCCACCGTACTTCGCCGCAAGATACGGAAAACGCCAGAGGTTTCCGAGACCGACGGCCGATGCCGCCGCGGCCAGAATGAACGCCCACTTACCGGACCATGTCGCACGAGTCGTGCTCTCCTTGACTTCCTGTGTCATTGCTCAATTCCCCAAACATCCATTCAGATAAACACATGCGATTATACGCAAAGCTCCCCTCGAGCTATGCGCCAATTTGCTCTATCACGACATCGGCCACGCGGTTGGCGATTTCGTCGGCCTGCTGCTGCGTATGCGCCTCGACCATCACGCGGATGAGCGGTTCGGTGCCCGACGGGCGCACGAGCAGGCGTCCCTCGTCGCCCAACTCCGCCTCGGCGGCCCTGCGCTTCTGGGCGCCCTCCCGCTGGATGTTCATCACCTCATCCAGGGTGGAGATC
>UQUH01000024.1 GCA_900544245.1 uncultured Coriobacteriaceae bacterium
GGTATTCAGCCCCCGAGCAGCGCGCTTCGCTCGAAGCGCGAGTCGCTGATGCGATCGACACGCACGCGGTAGTTGTTGGTGCCAGGCCCGTTTGCGCGCTCAAGGTAGAAGGCGCGCACGCCCAAACAGCGCACATCGTTCGGAACACTCCGGTTGCACTCGACGCGCACGCCCCACTTGGGTGCCCACACGGAGTGCTCGTCGGCCTTGATCACCGGGGTGGTGTTCTTGCATCCCGACAGCTTGAGCGCTGCTTCGGATTGCGGGGCGTTCACGAGCTCGTCACCCGTGTCGACCTCGAGGATGTGCCCATCGTCGACCACGGCGATGCGGTCGCAGAAGCGCAGTGCCTCGTCGATATCGTGGCTCACGTAGAGGATGGTGCCCTCGAATGCCTCGAAGAGGTCGACGAGGTTCTGTTCGAGTACGCTCTTGAGGTGCGAATCGAGTGCGGAGAAGGGCTCGTCGAGCATGAGGATGCCGGGTCGTGCGGCGAGCATGCGCGCGAGTGCCACGCGCTGCTGCTGCCCGCCGGAGAGCTGGGCGGGATAGCGCTTGTTGAATCCCTCGAGCGAGAACCGCTTGAGTTCGGCCGCGACGATGGCGTCACGCTCGCCTTTGCTCACGCTCTTGGGGATGCCGGCGGCGACGTTTGCCTCGATGGTCATGTTGGGAAAAAGCATGTAGTTCTGGAAGAGCAGTGCCGTCTTGCGCTGCTGGGGGCTCAGGTTGATCTTGGCGGCGGAGTCGAAGAAGACGGTATCGTTCACGACGATGCGTCCCTCGTCGGGTGTCTCGATGCCCGCGACGCAGCGCAGGGTGAGACTCTTGCCGCAGCCGGAGGCGCCGAGAAAGCCGAGTGTCTCGGTTTGCGCATCGACGTTCACGTCGAGCGAGAAGTCGCCGAGGGATTTGTGGATGTCGACATGTAAGCTCATGAGCGCTGCTCCTTGGGTAATCCGGCGTCCTCCGTCGCGATGGCGGATTCCAGGCCGCCCTCCAGATGCATGGCACGACTGTCATCCTGCCCGTCGCGTTTCCTCTTGACGATCTGTCGGCGGCGGTACCTGGTGGTCCTGCTCGACCAGAGGTTGATGAACATGATGACGATGAAGCTGAAGATGATGATGACGATGGTCCAGAAGATGGCGATGTCGGTGTTGCCGTTCATCCACTCGAAGTAGATGGCGATGGGGATGGTGCGCGTGACACCTGCGTAATTGCCCGCGAGAAATAGCGTCGCGCCAAACTCGCCCAGGGCGCGCGCATAGGCGAGCACCGTTGCCGCCGCGATGGATGACCATGCCAGGGGCAGCATGAGCTTGAAGAAGATACGGAAGTTCGACCAGCCGAGCGTGCGGGCGGCATCGAGCATGTTGGGATCGAGGTTCTCGAACGCGCCGCGCGAGCTGCGGTACATGAGCGGGAACGCGACGATGACCGCAGCCAGGACGGTCGCCTGCCAGCTGAAGACGAGGGGAAAGCCTATGTCGATGAACCACTGGCCGAGCGCCGTGGAACGCCCGAAGGCGAGCAGCAGCAGAAAGCCGCACACCGTGGGCGGAAGCACCATGGGTATGGTGAAGATGGCATCGAAGACGGACTGGGCGCGTGGCGAGATGCGCATGGTGAAGTACGCGGCCCCGAGGCCCAGGATGAAGATGAAGATGATGGCGACGAGCGTGGTGCGCAGGGTGACCCACAGAGGGCTGTAATCCATGGTCGCGAGGAAGTTACCGAGCCACGCGAGTCCGGTGGCAGCTTGGACGATTTGCACGTCGGAAGGAGGGACCGCCCGCGCGAAGTCGGCGAAGTCGAGCCTGATCTGGGTGCCGCTTGCCCTGTTGGTCACGTCGCTGCCATCGGCGCCTATGACGTAGGCGTAGTAGCGACCATCGTCGAGTTCCTGGTCGAAGTTGAAGACGACACCGTCCACCTCGAAGGACTGCTCCTCGGTGAAGTACCACTTGGAGACGTCGGAGAGTCGTGAGGAGCCCTTGGCGTTCGCGTCGTCCAATGCGGTGAAGTAGCGCTTGATATAGTCCTGGTCGTTATGGTTATCGTAGAGGAAGCCGAAGGCCTCCTGGGTTGCCCTGGGAATGTAGACCACGGCGTATTCGCCGGTCGATATGACCGAGAGATTGTCGGGTTCGGTGCCGATGTAGTAGTTGTAGCCCCAGTACCTGTCGCCGACTGCTCTGTTGGAGCCAGCCTGCGCACGGTAGAAATCGTTGATGCCGAAACTACATCCCTCGATGAGGGCGCTGTCGCCTTCGGACGAGACGGTGACGCCGTTGACTGTCTTCTGCTCGCCGGCGTTGCCATCGACGCTTTTGGCGGGTTCGTCGACGCTGCCGAGGCTGTCGTCTGCGGCAAGCGCCAGGCAGGGCATGGTGCATGCGAGCGTTATGGCCAAGAGTGCGGCCATGATGCCAAAGACGCGGCGTGTGAAGGTTTTCGAAAGCATGTACGTCGATCCCTCTCGCTTTTCGAGGTGGTGATGACCCGTCTCCTCACCGGCCATCGACCTCGCATCTGCTAGGGTAGCAATATTATATGTATAGGAGAATAATCTGAAACGAGCTTATACGCAAACGGCGCGGATGACCGGTAAGCCACCCGCGCCGTCTCGATGGTCACTTCTTCGCTAGGAGAGGTCGAAGCCCCATTTCTGGAAGATCTTCTGGGCATCGGGGTCGGTGATGCACCACTGCATGAAGTCGTTGGCAGCCTGCGCGTTCTTGGAGTCTTTGCACACGGCGCCGGGGTAGACGATGGCCTTGTGGGTGTCGTCGGGAATGATGCCGACGATATCCACGCCGCCGAAGCGATACACGTCGGAGCTGTAGACGATGGCGACGTCGACGTCACCGTTTTCGGCCTGCTTGCAGACGTTGCCCACGGAGGTCTGCAGGATGGGGGTGATGCCGACGTAGCTGCCCTCCTTGCCGGAGATGTCCTTGCCGGTCTTGCCTACGTCCTTGGCGGGAGGCTCGTAAGCGCCCACGGTAGAGAGGGCCTGAGCGGCGTAGTTGCCGGCGGGGACGGAGTCATCGCCCACGCAGACGCTGTACTTGCCAGCCGCGATGTCGGCCAATGTGACATCCTTGAGGTTCGAACCCTGCTTGGCGACGATGACGAGCTCGTTGGTGAACATGTCGGTGCGAGTTGACTCGTCCACGTAGCCCTTCTCGACCGCGGTATCCATGGTACCCTTGGATGCGGTGATCTCGAGGTCGGCATAGGAGCCGGCTGCGAGCATCTCGTTGAGCTCGCCGGATGCCTTGTACTGGGTGTCGGCGAAGGTCACGCCCGTCTGCTGGGTGTAGAGCTCCTGTGCCTCGTCCATGGCCTTGGACAGCGAATTTGCCGCGAAGACCTGCAGCTCGACGTTCGAGCTTGCCGACGAGCTCGCGGGCGATCCGCCGCAGGCCGTGAGACCTAAGGCGGCTATGAGACCAGCGGCGACTGCGCCGCATGTCAGCATCTTTACCAGACTCTTTTTCCTCATGAAATCCTCCTTGTCGTGCCTGTGCGAACAGATAACTGTTCTTGAACGAGATTATATTTACAGCAGGATATAAATTTGGCAATTATTATTTTTTCTGATGAATAAACTTTTCGGTGACGGGTTGATGGCGAATGAGACAGATGTACCTGTCCAATGTGTCTCATTCGCGTGGCTGGCTAGCCAGCCACGTTCCACGTTATGAAACGCGGCCCTGCTCCTTTGCGCGGCGGTTGCGCATGTTGAAGACGTAGCCCTCCATGCCGTAGGGCACGTAATCGAGTGAATCGAGGTCATCGGGTAGGTACTCGAAGAGCGAGAGTTCGGCCGTCTGTTCGTTGGTGAAGGGGCGTGCGGCTTTGACTGCGTGGCAGGCGTGCACCTTGGCGCCAAGGGCGCAGAGCCGCTCCTCGTATTCGGTCATGGGACTATTCTTGTCAAGCGCGTCGGTCGCGTGCAGGTCGGTCGTCTTCCAGGTGACGTCATAACCCGCCAGGTCGAACTGGACGAGCGAAAACTCGTAGAAGGGCGGGCTGTCCGTCTTCATGTCGATGCAGCCTCCTTCGGCGAGAAGCGGCCGGTAGGCGATGAGCTGGTCGACATGCGTGAGACGTTCGGATGCGTGCTTCTTGCGCGGATGCGGCGTCGAGAAGTTAAGGTATATGCGCGATAGCTCCCCCGGCGCGAAGTAGATATCCAGATCCTCGCCATCGGCGAGTGCGAACACGCAGTTCTCGAGACCGAGCTCGCATGCCTTCTGGGCGGCACGCGCGATGCAGATCCGGTCATAGTCAAGGCCCACGAACAGCACGTCGGGATGGCGTTGCGCTTGCGCAACGGCGAACTGGCCCTTGCCACAGCCCAAGTCGAGGTGAAGCTCACGGGCCTCAGGACAGAACGTCTCGATCCATTTCCCCGCACGAGCAGGGGCATCGAGCTCGATGGCGTCCGCGTACCAGTCGTAGCGCTCCTCGAGGTTCTTGAGCGGACGCGCGTGTGCCTTATGTCGTTTGCGAAGCTCCAAATTATCTCCCGAACATACCGGAAGGACGGATCGATGATGAGACAGTTGCTCAGGGACGTTGTCTCATTGTCCCCCTGTTTCACTGCAGAAAATGAGACAACGTCCCTGAGCAACTGTCTCATCGGTTCAAGATAGGACGAAACGATAGAATACCCTTCGAGATGACGGGAAACCAGCTCAAAATACTCGCGCTTGTCACGATGACGATAGACCACGTCGGCGTCGTGCTGCTGCCGCAGTACCTCGTGCTGCGGATTATCGGCCGCCTCACCTATCCCATCTTCGCGTACATGATCGCAGAGGGATGCTTCTACACGCACAGCAAGAGACGCTATCTCGGCGGCATCTTCGCGCTCGGCGTTGCCTGCCAGCTCGGCTTCTTCATCGCGATGGGGAGCCTCGAGCAGAGCATTCTGACGACCTTCGTCTTCGCCATCATCACGATCTACGCCCTGCAGCTCGCCGACGCGCGGCGTGATGCCGTGGGTGCACTGGCCGTTTTCGGCGCGCTCGCCCTCGACGTCCTCGTCTCCCTCGTGCTGCCCGTTTTTCTGGCGGGGACGGATTTCTCGGTCGATTACGGGTTTGCGGGAATCCTGCTCCCCGTGTTCTGCTACATGCCGCGCATTTTCTTCAAAAACGCACTTGACAACACGCGCCTGAGGCTCATGCTCGCGTGTGCCGTGGTGGGAATGGTCTTCGTCTGCATTCAGATGAACGGCTGGATGGGTGGCATACAGTGGTTCTCCCTCTGCGCCGCCATTCCTCTGGCCTGCTATAACGGTAAACGGGGAACCTGGCACCTCAAGTACCTCTTCTACATCTACTATCCCGCGCACCTCGTGGCCATCTGGGGCATCGCCCTGCTGCTCAACTAGCCTTCTTGATGTAGTAATATCAAAAGGCTAGGCTGATGAGAGGGGAGTTGGCATGCAAGAGACCATGTCCGAAAACGCGTCCGAGAAAATCGAGGCAATCGACGAGGTTATCACCCCGGAGGAAGCGGTAATCGATACGGACGATCGGGTTGGCGAAATCCAAGACGACGGGAATCCGACCGACGTCATTCCCGAGGACGGGCATGCGGAGACTCCCAGGAAACCCAAGAAACTCGATTACTCGTACACGCAGAACCGCGAGCTTTCCTGGCTCCAGTTTGACCGGCGCGTCCTCGAGGAGGCCCTCGATCCGAGCGTCCCGCTGTTCGAGCGGCTCAAGTTCATCAGCATCTTCTGCACGAACCTCGACGAATTCTTCATGGTGCGCGTCGGCAGTCTGATGGACCTCTCCATCATCGCGCCCGACATCCGCGAGAACAAGACCAACATGACGCCACGCGAGCAGCTCGAGGCCGTCTTCGCGGCGGTCAGGCCGCTTGTCGAGGAGCGCGACGAGATCTACGCGAAGGTCGTCGCCGACCTCGAGGAGCATGGCTTCAAGGAGCTCGAGCTCGACAAGCTCTCCAAGAAGGAACGCAAGTTCGCCCGCGATTACTATCGCGAGTGCATTCGTCCCGTCCTCTCCCCGCAGGTCGTCGACGAACGCCATCCCTTCCCGCACCTTCGCAACAAGGAACTCTACATCGCGACGCTTCTGAGCGAGGAGGATGGCAGTCAGCATCTCGGCATCGTTCCCGTCCCCGACAACATCGCGCCCATCATCTGCGATCCGGACGAGCCGCTGCATTTCGTGCGTGCCGAGAAGCTCATCGCCCATCACATCAAGAAGATCTTCGATATCTACGAGACTTCCGAACCGTGCATCGTCTCGGTCACGCGCAATGCCGACATCAGCTTCGACGAGGAGAAGTTCTCGGATGACGAGGGCGACTACCGTCTGCACGTCTCGCGGCTGCTCAAGAAGCGCAATCGTCTCAATCCCGTGCGCCTCGAGGTCGAGGGAAAGCCGGAGAAGCTCCTCATCGCCGGCCTGCTCAAGCGCCTCAAGCTCACCAAGGAGCAGATGTATAGCTACGATGCGCCCATCAACCTCGATTGGGCCTTCGGTCTGGAGCGCCGCGTGGGCGTCAAGGAGCGCGGTGCGCTCAGCTATGCCCCCTTCGTTCCGCGCGCATCCAAGGAGTTCGACCTCGGTCGCTCCATTATCGAGCAGGTCGAGGAACGAGACCGCCTGCTCTTCTTCCCCTACGATTCGATCGATCCCTTCCTGCGCATGCTGCAGGAGGCGGCGACCGATCCGGACGTGCTCTCCATCAAGATCACGGTGTACCGCCTGGCGAGCGAATCGCGCGTTGCGCAGCATCTGGCGGAGGCGGCCGAAAACGGCAAGGAGGTCACCGTCCTCATGGAGCTGCGCGCGCGTTTCGACGAGGCGAACAACATCGACTGGTCGGGCAGGCTCGAGGAAGCGGGTTGCAACATCATCTACGGCATGGAGAACTACAAGTGCCATTCCAAGGTGTGCCTCATCACCAAACGCTCCGGTGACGGCGTGACCTACATCACGCAGATCGGCACCGGCAACTACAACGAGAAGACGGCCCGCCTCTACACGGACCTGAGCCTGCTCACCGCGGATGCCGAAATCGGACGCGACGCCGTCACCTTCTTCCAGAACATGCTCATCGGCAACCTGAACGGCTACTATCGCAGGCTGCTCGTCGCTCCGGTGGCCATCAAGCGCACCATCCTCAAGCTCATCGACCGCGAGATCGCCAAGGGCCCTGCCGGACGCATCACGCTCAAGTGCAACTCGCTCACCGAACGCGACATCATCGATCGCCTTGCCAGGGCATCGCAGGCCGGCGTGCAGGTGCGCATGAACATCCGCGGCATCTGCTGCATGCTTCCTGGTGTCGAGGGCAAGACGGACAACATCCACGTGCGCAGCATCGTGGGCCAGTTCCTCGAGCACAGCCGCATCTTCGTCTTCGGCGAGGGTGACGACATGCGCATGTACGTCGGTTCGGCTGACCTCATGACGCGCAATCTCGTGCATCGCGTTGAGGTGGCGGTTCCCATCACCACGCGTCGCGCGCGCGAGGCGATCATGCTGTTCCTCGACAAGATCTTCGAGGACAACGTCAAGGCACGAACGCTCGAGCCTAGCGGCGAGTACGTGATGGTCGCTAAAAGCCGCGACAAGGGCATGTGCCCCTGCGACACGAGCTTCAGCATGCAGGAGTGGTGCATCGAGCACCCGCTGCAGGGCGTGAAGCGTGACGCGTCTGCCTCATGGGCGGTCAGGCCCGAGGCGATTGCCGAGGTCGCGGATGAGTCCGAGGACATGCCCATAACAGGACGGCCCGGTGCCGACGAGGCGATCGAGCAGCCCAAGGCCCTGATGGACGCTGACATCAAGCTGCTCGCCGAAGGTGACGACATCGCCGACGTTTCTGCCGCCGACACAGATGCCGAAATCGGGTCAGGGTCAGGGGCAAAGGCCGATGACATTCTCGTCGAGATCGAGCTCGCGGAAGAGGCGGACAAGACGTCGGGCAAGTCCAAGGACAAGAAGCCGGGCAAGAAGGGCAAGGAGAAGTCCGAGAAGAAGGACAAGTCCGACAAGAAGAAATCCGAGAAGAAGGCGGACGGGAAGGACGGAGAAGAGCCCCCGTCGGTTCCGGCGAAGCCGGCGCATAGCGCCCATCCCGATGTTGACATCACCTTGGACTCGGATGCGAGCCTGGACGACCAACCCGTCGGCAAGCATTTCAAGCCCTCGAAGAAGGCCGAGGAGGCGACGCCGGTTCCCGTCGACGTGCCCGTGAGCAGCGAGAGCACTGCGGAGCGCCTTGCGCGCGAGCGCTCGTACATGAGCGATTTCCCGCATACGACGCCCAGGGCCGACGCCGCCGCCGACGAGCGCAAATCCGGTGACGCGACTCGCGATTCCAAGACTTCCAAGCAGGAAAAGCCCAAGAAGAAGGGCTGGTTCAAGAGACTGTTCGGCTAGCCGGACGCCTCTACAGAACTGCATGACATGACTGCCAACGAGCCCATATACCTGGACTACGCGGCGGCCACGCCCGTCGACGAGCGCGTGCTCGAGGCGATGGCCCCGTATCACGCGCGATGCTTCGCCAATCCGTCGGCATCGTACGCACCCGCCTGCAAGGTTCGTGCGGATGTCGAGGACGCGCGTGCGCGCATCGCGCACCTCATGGGGGCCAAGCCTGCCAACGTCATCTTCACCGCGGGCGCGACCGAGGCCAACAATCTCGCGCTGACCGCGGCTGCGCCCGACGCGCACGTCATCGCCAGCGCAATCGAGCACGCGAGCGTTCGCGCTTGCGTGGAGGCGCGTGCCCTGGGCACGCTTCTGCCCGTGGACGGCGAGGGGCTTGTCGACCCCGAGGTGTTGCGCGCCTCGATTCGCCCCGACACCGAGTTGGTCAGCATCGCCTACGCCAACGGCGAGATCGGGACCATCCAACCGCTGCGCGAGATAGCGGGCGTCATCGTCGACGAGCGCGCCCGTCGTCTGGCGGCGGGGGAGGGACGCCCCATCTTCCTGCACACGGACGCCTCGCAGGCGGCCGCGCTCAAGTCGCTCAACGTATCCTCGTTCGGTGCCGACCTCGTCACCGTGTCCGCGGCCAAACTATACGGTCCCAAGCAGGTCGGCATGCTCTGGGCGCGCAGTGGCATCGAGCTCCATCCACTCGTGTGCGGTGGCGGCCAGGAGGGTGGGCTGCGAAGCGGCACGGAAAACGTACCGGGCATCATGGGGTTCGCGCGCGCGTTCGAGATCGCCTGCGAGCTGCGCGATGCCGAGGCGAGACGTCTGCGTGAGCTGCGCGATTGGCTACAGGGACAGCTGACGACTGCCTTCGAGGACGTGGTCGTCGCGGGACCGGCACGGAATGCCGCGCGTCTGGACAACCTGCTCCACGTCTCCTTTCCCGGCCTGCTCGCCCGTCGTCTGGTCATCCTGCTCGACCAGCGCGGCGTCTACGTTGGTACGGGGTCGGCATGCGCCGCAAGCAAGATGACGGTGTCACCCGTGCTCGAGGCCATTGGCGTCAGTCCGGAGGTCGCCGAGGGCAGTCTGCGCATCACGCTCGGACGTGACACGACGCGCGAACAGGTCGAGCGCGCGGCGCGGGTCATCATTGAGGTCGTTCGTGCCGAGCGCCAGCGCGTGGGCATGGTGTAGCCTGATCAGACAAACCAGACAAAAGTCGCCGGGGTGGTTTTGCCTCTTTCGTTTTGCCCCGCTCGAAATGGCATACGTGGTATCTTCGTTTCCGTTGAAAGTCGCAAGCTGAGGAGGCGTGCATGGCAGCAAAGGTCATCGTCGGCATGAGCGGGGGAGTGGATTCCTCGCTTGCCGCGGCGTTGCTCATCGAACGTGGCTTTGACGTCACGGGCGTGTACATGCGCAACTGGTCGGTCGATCTGCCGGGGTTCAAGTGCCCCTGGGCCGAGGACCTTGCCGATGCCGAGCGCGTGGCCGTGCAGCTGGGTATCGACCTCGAGGTCTGGGATTACGAGGAGGAGTACAAGCGTGACGTGGTCGACTACCTGGTCGATTGCTACGCGCGCGGTCTCACGCCCAATCCGGACGTCATGTGCAACGAGAAGGTGAAGTTCGGAGTCTTCGCGCGCGAGGCCTTCGAGCGAGGCGCCGATTACATCGCAACGGGGCACTATGCCCGCGTGCTCCTCGACGCTCCAGGTGCGAGGTGCGCCCATCTGCTGCGTGCGCTCGACGAACACAAGGACCAAACCTACTTCCTGTGGCGCGTGCCCGGCACCGTGCTCGCGCGCACGCTGTTTCCTATCGGCGAGATCGAGAGCAAGGCGGTCGTGCGCGAGATGGCCGCCGAGCGCGGACTCGAGGTCGCGACCAAGCACGATTCGGACGGCATCTGCTTCATCGGGCCGGTCTCGATCCAGCAGTTCCTGCTCTCGCAGCTCGAGCGCAAGGCGGGCGACATCGTCGAATACGAGACGGGGGACGTGCTCGGCCGACACGAGGGCGCCTTTCTCTACACGCTCGGGCAGCGCAAGGGCCTCGACTTGGGAGGCGGCCCTGCCCGCTACGTGGTCAAGACGGATACGGCCGAGAACGTCGTCTACGTCTCCGCCGACAAGGAGTGCGAGGCGCTCTGGACGCGCGAACTCGTGCTCGACGACCTATGCTGGGTTTCGGGTTGCATGCCCGCATCCGGGCGCTATTTGGTACGCACACGACATACCCGTCCGCTCGTCGAGGCGCATGTCGAGGTGGGGGATGGTTCTGCGCGCATCGTCTTCGACGAGCGCGTGCCGGCCGTGGCTCCCGGCCAGTCGGTCACCATCTACCGCGACGAGGAGTGCCTTGGCGGCGGCGTCGTCTGCGCCTGACCAGGCAAACCAGACAAAAGCGCCCCGGCGACTTTTGTCTGGTTTCATGTACTGTTGCGACGTGCCATTTGATACGGTCCCAATTGCGCATCTTGCGTTGTGCTATATTCCTGGGCGGTTACTGAATATCACGTAAACGCGGGCACGTATTTGGGGACAATCAATAATGAGAAAAGAGTTTCTGACAAGGTTACTTGTCTATGTTGCGAACTTCGCGTTTGCCATCGGAGTATTGATTGTATCTTGTGCCTGGTCGGGAATCTATCCGTTTGGTGATAGATCATTTTTGACCGAAGATCTGATGTTTCAGTATGTCGACTTCTTCACCTGGTTTCAGAATGTCTTGCTGGGAGAAGGGTCACTTTTTTACTCGACGTCCCAAGCTCTTGGAAACAATACATGGGGACTGTACAGTTATTACCTGGGTTCGCCGCTTAACTTCCTCATCGTGTTTTTCGAACAAGGCGCGATTACGGAGTTCGTCTTCTTCGTGACTGCCTTGAAGATAGGCTTTGTTCAAGTTGCAACGGTCTTTTTCATCCGCAAGCGATTCAGACTCTCGTATTTCCTATGCTCCGTCCTCGCCCTTGGATTCACCTGGTCGAGCTGGACGGCAACCCAGCTTCGCAATCCGGAATGGCTCGACGTCCTCATCTTCCTTCCTTTGGCCGCATGGGGCGTGTACGAGCTTATCAGGAGCAAGCGGTGGGGCCTGCTCATCGCTTCCGTTGCCTTGGCGGTTATTTGCTGTTGGTATACGGCCTACATGTTGATTCTCTTCCTGTTCCTGTACTTCGTATTTGAACTCTGGATGTTCAGAAACGGCGTGGATATAGGATGCGATACGCTCTCATCAGACGGACGTGCGCCAGCAGTATCCTCGAAACGCCCAGTTGGAGTGCTCCGGAATCTAGTCACGTTCGTTGCAGTGATTCTGGGGGCATTGTTGCTGTCGGCATTCACGTTCTTGCCAACGGTCTTGGCCATGTCGGGAAGGACATCACCCTCGCTCGTTGTGGACGCTCCGGGTAGAGGCCTCGTTACCCGTGCGCTTGATCTTGCCGCATCGCATCCGATGGTCATGATCGCGCTCCTTGCCTTCGTTGCAATAGTCATCGCGCTCGTCCTGTTTGTTATGCGAAGCAAGAAGATTGGGCATGCCGCACGACTTTGGATTCTGGTTGCCGTCATTGTCGTTTGCTCTCTCGGTATTGGTCTTGGTCTTTTTGCGCGACATCTCTCCACATGTGGAATCGTTGCATTCGCAAAGGGATTCATATGCGGTGGATGGGTTGTGAACGACGTGCCTCAGCTTTACGCGGGTACTTTGATTCTCGTGTTAGCGGTCGCCTTCTTCTTCGTTCGCAGAATCCCGTTCAATTTAAAGGTTGCATGCCTTGCTCTTCTGGCCGTTATGCTGCTCAGTGTCTTCTGCATGCCTTTGTATATGATTTGGTGTGGATTCAGGGCTCCCAATGGTTTCTATTGCCGTATCACGTTTCTGGCACTGTTTGTCATGCTCTGGATGGCGGCGAGCTTCGTTAGCTACGAACGAAACAGAGCAAGATCGCACAGTAACTGCACAAGAAGGATAGTCTGTGTGATTCTGGCTGTGGCGGTTGTATGCGATGTCATGATCTCCGTGCATTCCGAATGGGAGTATCTATACCAGGGGTATCCGCAGTCGGCGCATGAGGAATACGTCGCTAATTCCAAGGCCGAGATTTCTGACCTTCGCGAGAGTGATGGGAGTACGTATCGGATCGCGAAAAACTACTCGCGCTCCGCGCTGTTCGCCTTGAATGAAGGCATGGCCATGGGCTACGACGAGCTATCTTCCTATAGTAGCGTTCATGACAATAACGCTATAGCTTTGCTCAATGACCTCGGTTATTCCATGCGGGGAGAATTCTCGACTCGCTATGCCTATCCGATACTCGCAAGCGATGCGTTGCTTGGTGTCAAATACGCTTATTCCACCATTCCTCCCGAAGGCCTTGAGGCTATCTGGACCGAACCAAATCTCAAAGGCGCCCTCCTGTATGAAAATCCGTATGCTCTCTCTCTTGGATATGTTGCAGACGACGATATCGAAGAGCTCTCATTTGCAGGGACGTCTAATCCCTTCCAGCGCCAGAACGTGTTTGTGAATAGCCTGCTTGGCTATGAACTGAATCCCTATGTGTCATGTGAGGTAACCGAGGTCTCCTCCTCGCCTACAGGACGGGAGTACGAGGCGGTGATTCCGGCAGGGTGTGTGGGGTATGCCTATGTTGTGGATGGCGGAGACAAGATCTGCAGCATCGAGATGGACAACCGGGCACCCTTTACTGAGAACTACTGCTTCCAGGACTCGATTTACGGTATCGCTGGCGTGTCTGGCGAAAGCCAGACGGTCAAGATGCGCCTAACCGCGATAGGCGAGGGAATCGTCATAACTCCGGATGCGTTGCTTGACGAGGACACGAGAATCATTGTCTGGGCGCTCGACATGTCCCGTTTCGAGGAGGCAATGAGCACCCTTGGCAAATTCCAGGCCAGCATAGACGTGTTCGATGGCAACAGAATCGAAGGCAATATTGATTATGCACCGGATGGAGAGGCCGATGAGCGCATAATGATGATTAGCGTGCCGGCAGCTCCTGGATGGAATGCGTGTGTGAATGGCGAGAAAGTCGACATCGTATCTCTTGCCGGCGGTGCGCTAACCGGCATACCGATTAGTTCTGGAGCAAATCATTTCGAGCTGACGTTCTTCCCGCCGGGCCTTGCTCTGGGAACCGCAGTTTCCCTAATAAGCCTCGTGGTCCTCATCGTCATCTGCATCGTGACGCGTCGCAAGAAAATGAGACAGTTGCTCTGAGCACTTGTCTCATTTCTCGTTTTCGCGCTCGGTGAGGATGCCGTTGAGGGTACGCCAGGCGAGCTCGGCGCACTTGACGCGTGCGGGCATGCGCGAGATCGACTGGAGCTCTGCGGCTTCGTCGAGGTCCTCGATGTCGTCTTCGGAAAGCTCGTTGCCCTGGATCATGCCGATGAAGAGGCCGAGCAGGCGCTTGGCCTCGTCGATGGACTCGCCCTCGATGAGGCCGGCCATCATGTCGGCGGATGCCTGGCTGATGGCGCAGCCGTGCCCCGTGAACGAGGCCTCCTCGATGATGTCGTTGGTATCGTCGATCTTCAGGTACAAGGTGAGCTCGTCACCGCAGCTCGCGTTGATGCCATCGTGACTGTGCGTCGCGTCCTCGAGTTCGTATCGGTAATCGGGATGGGCGTTGTGATCCATCAACGCAGCGGAGTAGATGCTGCTGGTAGAACCGTTAGACATTGAACATCCTTCCCACGAGCTCGAGCCCGTCGATGAGCCGGTCGATGTCGTGCGCGTCGTTGTAGAACGCCACGCTCGCGCGGCAGCACGTATGCATGCCCAGATACAAAAGGAGCGGCTGGGCGCAGTGATGACCCGCGCGGATGGCGACGTTTTCGCCGCTCAGGATACCCGAGACGTCGTGCGGGTGCACGCCGGCGACGTTGAAGCTGAAGGCGCCGCAACGCGCGTCGGGATCCGTGGGTCCCACGACCTCGATGAACTTGAGCGCCTCCATGCGGTCGGCGAGATAGTGCATGAGTGCGCGCTCGCGGTCTTCCATGGCCGAAAGGCCGATACGCTCGACGTATTCGAGTGCGACGCCGGTCGCGTAGATGCCCGCCGCATCCTGCGTTCCCGCCTCGAACTTCTCGGGCGTGGGAGACCAGACGGCATCCTGCTCGCTCACGGCGTCGATCATCTCGCCGCCCGTGAGGAACGGGGGCATCATCTCGAGCAGCTCGTGCCTGCCCCACAGCACGCCCACGCCAAAGGGCCCGAAGACCTTGTGGCCCGAGAAGGCGAAGAAGTCGCAGCCGAGTTCGGTGACGTCGACGGGGATGTGCGGTACGGACTGCGCACCGTCAACCACCAGGTACGCCCCGTTCTCGTGCGCGAGCTGCGCCATACGGGCGATGGGATTGGTGACGCCCAGGACATTGGAGACGTGGGCGGCGGCGACGATCTTGGTCTTGGGACCGATCTTCGCCCGCATCTCCTCGTCGGAGATGAAGCCGCTCTTATCGCAGTACATGTAGACGAGCTTGGCGCCAACCTTCTTGCAGACCTGCTGCCAGGGGATGAGGTTGCTGTGATGCTCCATGATGGTGATGCAGACCTCGTCGCCTTCCTCGAGCACGCACGGCGCGAAGGACTGCGCCACGATGTTGAGGGCCTCGGAGGCGTTACGGTTGAAGATCACGTCGCAGGCGTTTTCCTCGCCGGCGCCGATGAAGCGTGCGACGCGCTTGCGCGTGGCGTCGATGGCCTCGGTCGCCTCGATGGAGAGCTCGTACAGGCCACGTAGCGGGTTGGCGTTCATGGTCTGATAGAAGCGGTCCTGCGCCTCGATGACGCAGGCGGGGCGCTGCGCGGTTGCCGCGCTGTCGAGGAACGCGAGGTCGGGCATGGACGTGAGCAGCGGGAAGTCCTTCTTGTACGGGTTTGCCACGATGTCGATCGAACTCATAGGTAGACCTCCTCGAAGTCGTTCACGAGCGTGTTGCCCAAGCGCGCAACGGCCTGCTTGGTGACCTCGTCGGCGGCGTTGAGCCAGGCGTCCTCGAGCGATGCCGTGACGAACATCTGCTCGGCCTGCTCGGGCGACAGTCCGCGGCTCTCGAGGTAGAAGAGCTGGTCAGCCTTGATGTGGCCGATGGTCGCGCCGTGGTTGCCCATGACGTCATCCTCGTTGCACAGGATGTTGGGAACCGTCTTGTTGCTCACGCCCTCGTCGACGAGCAGGACGTTGTCGACCTCGTGGCCCACGGCGCCCTTGCCGCCGCGGATGAGGTCGATGGTGCCGCGCAGCGTCTTCTTGCTCGAGCCGGCGAGCACGCCGTTGGCGTAGAGGTTGCAGGTCGACTTGGCGCCGTGGTGGCGCAGGATGTAGTTGAAGTCGAGTTCCTGGTCGCCGTGGCCCAGGTAATGGGTGTAGACGTTGATGGCCGAGTTGTAACCGCGCAGGTCGCCGGCAAGCCCCGTGTAGGTCTTTCCCGCGCCGAGCACGGTCTGGTGCACGTCGATGGTCGCGTTGTCCGCGGCGAAGAGTCCCATGTCGTCGAGGTCCGTCCAGCTGTCGTCGAGCGTCTGGACGCGACGCAGCGTGACGTGCGCGCCCTCGGCCGCGAAGATGCGGATGGAGCTGCCCGTGAGCCCGGTGCCCGCGACTGGCGAGTCGACGATGATGGTGACGTCGAGCGAGGCGCCCTCGTGGGCGACCAGGTCGAGCGCGGCGACGTTCGCGCCCGCGTCGATGCCGGCGATCTGCACGGTCGCCGTGGACGTCGAGCGTGCGGGGGCGATGATGGCCCGCGTGGTGCCCGCGCACTCGCGCAGCCAATCGCTCACCTCCTCGCCCATGCCCTGCTCGAAGGCGGCGGCCAGGCTCTTGGCCTGTTCCATCGCGTCGGCCTTCTTCTGATACGCGGACAGCGCCAGACCGCCGAGCTCCTCGGCCTGCTCGTCGACGGCGTTGGTCAGCACGGGCTTGTCACCGTACGCCGCATCCCAGGCGCTTTGCGCCGCCTGCATCGCCTCGACGAAGGCGGTGGCGTCCCCGAGCGTGGCGTCGGTCTCGACGATGATGTCGCGCGCAGGCGCCAGATCTCCCGCGACCTCGATGGTCGCGTCGTTCATGTGCAGGAAATACCAGGTCGGAGCTGGCATCGCACTCGCATGTTCGAAAACTCGCGCTTCCATTAGCCAATCGCCCCTTCCATCTCGAGCTTGATAAGGTTGTTCATCTCGACGGCGTACTCGAGCGGGAGCTCCTTACTCACCGGCTCGGCGAAGCCGTTGACGATCATCGTGCGCGCCTCTTCCTCGGAAAGGCCGCGGCTCATCAGGTAGAAGACCTTGTCGTCGCCGATGCGGCCGATGGTCGCCTCGTGGCCGATGTCGACGTTCTTGCACTTGACGTCCATCGCTGGAATCGTGTCGCTACGGCTGCGGTCGTCGAGCATGAGCGACTGGCAGCTCACCGTCGCGGCGGAATCCTCGGCGTTCTTGGTCGCCACCACGCTCGAGCGGAAGGTCGAGACGCCGCCGTCTTTGGAGATTGACTTGGTCTCGACGCTCGCCTTGGTCTGCGGTGCATTGAGCACGACCTTGCAGCCCGTGTCGAGGTTCTGGCCCGCACCCGCGAAGGTGATGCCGGTGAAGCTCGACTTGGCGCCACGGCCGTTGAGGATGGACATGGGGTAGAGGTAACCCACGTGGCTGCCGAACGAACCTGAGATCCACTCGATGTCGCCGCCTTCCTTGCAGATGGCGCGCTTGGTGTTGAGGTTGTACATGTTCTTCGACCAGTTCTCGATGGTCGAGTAGCGCAGGTGCGCGCGCTGCCCCACGAAGAGCTCGACGGCGCCCGCGTGCAGGTTGGCGACGTTGTACTTGGGAGCCGAGCAACCCTCGATGAAGTGCAGACTCGCGTCGTCTTCGACGATGATGAGCGTGTGCTCGAACTGGCCCGCGCCGCGTGCGTTGAGGCGGAAGTAGCTCTGCAGCGGATAGTCGAGTTGCACGCCGGCCGGCACGTAGACGAATGAGCCGCCCGACCACACGGCACCGTGCAGGGCCGCGAACTTGTGGTCGGTGGGCGGGATGAGCTTCATGAAATGGTCGTGGATGATGCCCTCCCACTTGGGATCCTGCAGCGCCTCCTCGATGCCCGAGTAGACGATGCCCATCTTGGAGGCGGACTCCTGCATGGAGTGGTACACGAGCTCCGAGTCGTACTGCGCGCCCACGCCGGCGAGGTAGCTGCGCTCGGCCTCCGGGATGCCCAGGCGGTCGAAGGTGTCCTTGATGTCCTCGGGGACGTCGTCCCAGCTCGCTTGCTGGTCGGTCTCGGGCTTCACGTAGGTGACGATGTGGTCCATGTCGAGGCCGTCGATCGACGGGCCCCAGGTGGGGAGGGGAAAGCCGTTGTAGATGTCGAGCGATTTGAGACGCAGCTCGAGCATCCAGTCGGGCTCGTCCTTCTTCTCGGAGATCTCGCGCACGATCTCGGGCGTGAGGCCGGCTTCCAGGTGCTCCTGGTTGCTCTCGTCCTTCACGAAGTCGTACATGCTGCGGTCGACGTCGTCGACCTGCGTGCGCTTCTTTTCGCTTGGTCCGGTCATGGCGGCCCCTTATCGTGCCTGCGCGAGGGACTCGAACTGCTCGAATCCGTTGCTGTCGATGTCGGCGATCATGGACGCATCGCCTTCGGCGACCATGCGGCCACGCACCATGACGTGCACCTTGTCGACGTCGAGGTGCTCGAGGATGCGCGTGTTGTGCGTGATGACGAGCAAGGTGCCGTTGCACTCGCGACGGTAGAGCTCCATGCCGCGGCTGACGACGGAGAGCGCATCGACGTCAAGGCCGGAGTCGGCCTCGTCGAGGATGGCCAGACGCGGCTTGAGCAGCAGCAGCTGCAACATCTCGACCTTCTTCTTCTCGCCGCCCGAGAAGCCAACGCCGAGTTCGCGGTCGAGGTAGGCGCGGTCCATGTCGAGCTCGTCGGCGAGCTGGCGCACGCGCTTGCGGAACTCCTTGCGCTTCATGTCGAGTTCGGGGCGCGCGGAGCTGATGGCGCGCAAGAAGCTCGATAGCGGCACGCCGGGAATCTCGACGGGTGCCTGGAACGAGAGGAACATGCCGGCGAGACTGCGCTTGTCGGGGGAGAGGTCGGTGACGTCCTCGCCACCGAACATGATGGTGCCGCCCGTGACGTCATAAGTCGGCTCGCCCATGATGACGTGCCCCAACGTGGACTTGCCCGCGCCGTTGGGGCCCATGAGGACGTGGACGCCGCCCTCCTCGACGTCGAGGTCGACCGAATGGAGTATCTCCTTGCCATCGACGCCGGCCGTGAGGCCGCGGACGGATAAAAGTGCATCGCTCATAGGTGTTCCCATCTCTCCCACGGGGGCGTCGTGCGTCCCTCGTCACGGTTCCGCATGGATGCGAGCCAACCGGAACTATTTCCTGCTCAATGTAAATGATGCGGGGGGAGTGTCAAGGAAAGCTGCCCCTTCGACATGCAAAGGTAACTTTTGGGACGCAGCGGGGATCGATGGGAGGCGTTCCGCTCCGACGGTTGCTCCCCGCGAGCCTGTAGTCTCGCTGGCTCGCTCCCTTAGACCTCCGCTGCGCGCCTCCCCACTAATCCCCGCTGCGTCTTCCGGGAAGGGTGGGTGGATGGAGGCCGGAGCGCCGCGCTGGTCATATACGGTACAATGCATGAAACGCTTCCATCGAAAGGAGCTCCCATGAGCGGACTTACCATCACCCTCATCGTCATCGTAGTAATCGTCGTTATTCTCGCCATTGCCCTCATCGGCATGTACAACAACCTCGTGCGCATGCGCAATCGCGTCGACAATGCGTGGGCGCAGGTCAACGTGCAGCTGCAACGCAGGCTCGACCTCATCCCCAACCTCGTCGAGACCGTCAAGGGCTACGCATCGCACGAGAGCGGTACGCTCGAGGCGGTTACGCAGGCACGCACCGCCGCCATGGCCGCCACGACGCCCGAAGCGCGCGCTGAGGCCGAGAACATGCTCACCGGCGCCCTCAAGACGCTCTTCGCTGTGAGCGAGGCCTATCCCGACCTCAAGGCGTCCGCCAACTTCCTCGACCTGCAGGCGCAGCTGTCCGAGACCGAGGACAAGATCAGCTACATGCGCCAGAGCTACAACGACACGGTCATGAAGTACAACAACGGCATCCAGACCTTCCCGGCGGTCATCTTCGCGGGCATGTTCGGTTTCAGGGAGCGCGAGCTCTTCGAGGCCGATGCCGCGGCTTCGACCGCGCCGCAGGTCAGCTTCTCGTGATGCGTATGTGTGACGTGGGACAGATTGGACAGGTGCGTCTGTCTCATTTGGCTTCGCGAATGAGACAGACGCACCTGTCCAATCTGTCTCACGTCACGAAACCAGACAAAACTGTCCCAGCACGTTTTGTCTTGTCGTTGATCGTCGCGTGTGCAATCTGGCTTGTCGTATGCATGTGCGTCGTGCCCGCGAGCGCGTATGCCAAGAGCCACGAGTGCATGAGCGACACCATCAACGCGACGGTCGCCACCGACGGCTCCCTGCGTGTCATCGACGCACGCACGTACTCGTTCGAGGGCCGCTACACGCTTACCGCCGCGGTGCTCGACCCGCCACCCGGTGGCATGGTCATCGTCAACGGCGTCTCTGTCATCGACGAGAACGGCGTCACCACGCAGCTCGTCGAAGTACCCTTCCAGGGCTCCTGGCGCACGGCGGGTGGTCCTGCGAGTGGGCACTATTCCGTCGACGTGGCCGAGAACACGGTCTATGCGTTCTCGACGACCGAAGACGCGAAGAAGACCTTCGTCTTCGACTTCACCTACACGAATGCCGTGACGCAATACGATGACGTGAGCGTCCTGTACTGGCAGTTCGTCGGCCCCAATTGGGATGTCGATACCGAGGACGTGAACGCCTACGTGCACCTTCCCGTGCCGCCCGGCCAGAGCGTCATCGGCGGCGAGAACGCCTACGCCTTCGGGCATGGCAACCTCAATGGCTCGGTAAGCTTCGACGCGGATGGCGTCGTGGACTTTGCCGTGCCGCGCGTGAGGGAGGGCAGCTTCGCTGAGATGCGCGTCGCCTTCCCGGCGAGCTGGACGCCCGGCGTGGCGGCTAGCCAGAAGGAGCCGGGTGACGGCTTGCCGCAGGTGCTCGAGGAGGAGCAGGCCTGGGAGCGCCAAGCGCAGGCACAGCGCCTCATCGACGTGCTCATGCTCGTCATCCCGCTTCTCGTCTCGGTGGCGTGCCTCATCGTCGCCATCATCCTGTTCCTGCGCTACGGACGCGAGCACAAGCCCAGCTTCGATGGCGAGTACTGGCGCGACGTGCCTGAGAAGGGAACGAATCCCGCCGTCATCGCCAGGCTCGTCCGCTGGAACAAGCCCGATGCGAACGATCTCACCGCCGTGCTCATGCACCTCTCCAACCTGGGTGTCGTGAGCATCTCGCGCGAGAGCGCCATCGAGGAGCGCAAGATTCTGGGCGACAGGGAGCGCACGGTCTATCGTCTGGGCATCAACCCCGAGAAGCGCGCGACGATCGAACTCGACTCCATCGACGCCAAGGCGCTCGATCTCGTCTTCGACAAGATCGGCGTGCAGTACGGCAGCGTCACGCTCGATGACATCGAGGCATACGCCAAGGACCATGCGCAGAGCTACGTGAACTCCATGGAGCTCTGGCGGGGGACCATCGGTGCCGAGGTCGACAGGCGCGGGTTCTTCGAGAGGGCGGGGGAGAGTTGCAAGCGCGCGTTCCAGATCGCCGCGGCCGTGCTGGTCGTCATCGGCGCCGGTGTGGGCATCGTCGCGGAGAACTTCATGCCGCTCATCGGCCTGGTGCCCGGTGCGATCATTCTGCTCGTCTTCGCGCATTTCATGCCGCGGCGTTCGGCCGAGGCGGTCGAGATCCAGGCACGCTGCGATGCGCTCAAGCGCTGGTTCAAGGACTTCACGGCGCTCGACGAGGCGGTGCCCACGGACGCGAAGGTGTGGGGCGAGCTACTCGTGTACGCCTACATATTCGGCGTGGCCGACCAGGTCGTGGGCGACCTCAACCGCGTGGCGCCCGACATCTGGAACGATGACGTATTCGTCGGCAGCATGCTGTGGTATTACAACCCGTACATGGCCATGCACGCTGGTGCGGCCAGCGCTGGCTTCTTCGGCGACGCGTTCGAGAACACGATGAACTCGGCGCAGAGCGTCATCTCGGCGGCCAAGGGCGGAGGCGGTAACGGGAGTTTCGGCGGCGGAGGCGGCTTCTCCATGGGTGGAGGCGGCGGCTTCGGCGGCATGGGCGGCGGCTTCTCGCGCTAGGCTTTTGGCTTCGCGTCGTCGACCTTGCTGTGCGCACCGCGGACGATGGGCTCCACGGGGGCATCGCCAGCTTCCTGCTCCTCGGCCTGCGCCTCGCCCGGGTGCTCGGTCTGCCACTTGATGGTGGCGCGGCTGCGCTCCTCGAGCTCGACCTCGAGTAGCTCGGCCTTGAAGGCGAAGTTGCACCAGAACGCGCCGGTGAGGTAGATGAGAATCGCACCGTCGAAGAGGAGCACGCGGGAAGTCGTTTGTGCCCACCTGGTAGGTGTTGATGGCGATGATGATGAGCGCCGCGAGTCCGATCATGCGCGCGATGCGCTGGTAGCGAATCGATTCCCACTTGTAGTCCGCCTCGGCCTGCATCTGCGCCTCGCCGTCGGTCTCGGGGTCTCCCGTCAGGCGCTGGGCGAGCAGCTTGCGAAAGCCGGGGAGCTCGGCGCGCTCGGCGCGGAGCTGGAGGACGCGTATGCCGCTCACGACGTACGCCAGCACGAGCACGATGACGAGGCCGTCGGCGTGCTTGAAGGAAATCGAGGTGTCGACGCGCATGAAGTAGGCGGCGGCTCCGACCAGGACTCCCATGAGCAACAGGCACATGAGCGCGAGGGCGACGGTGCCCATGCTCTTCGCCTTGGGTATGCCCCAGGTCTGGCGCAGGCCGGGAACGGACTTGATGTAGCTCTTGACCTGCTCGTCGGTGGGTGTGTTCATGTCGTACCTCGTCGCTTTGTCGGAAGGCGAAAGCCCGTGTTTTTTGCGCTGTCTCAAAGTATCGCACACTTCGCCGATGCGCACAGGAGAGACAGCGATGGCTTTGGCGGTGCGGAGTGACAGCTCGCGCGGACTCGCTTCCGTGCGTGTCATGGCGTTTCGTTACGCCATATGCGCCGGTGGGCGGGGGAGATGGCGTGGAGAATTCGTGGTCACGCCCTCTTGCGGTATCATGACACAGTTTGTGTCACAGACTTGATGCGAATTGGGGGTGCGCCCGTGATCCTGGAGAAGAGTTCTCAAGGAGGATCAGGTGTCGTAC
>UQUH01000025.1 GCA_900544245.1 uncultured Coriobacteriaceae bacterium
TCGGGGACGTTGTCTCATTTGTGAATGAGACAACGTCCCCGAGCAACTGTCTCATCGCCGCGACGCTCCCCATTAATTCTTCGCGTGAAATACAAACACGCGCGCGTGTTCGGGTGATACCCTATACTAACTATGGCAACTGACTTCTGGCGCTTCGCCAAACGCAGTTAGAGGAGAGACATCTCGCATGAACCTGAATCCGGTAGTCGTCATTCCCAGTTACTGGTGTGGCCGTAGGTCATCACATTCGATCAACCGTGGCGTCGTGTACGACCACATGACTCCCATCGACCAGCCGGGCGAGTTGTCCCGGTGCCTGGAGTCCCTGCGTCACGTCGTCGGCGTCGATCGCATCATCTTGCTCGTCGCGGCGGAGCCGGGCGTCGAGAACCAGGCGGTCGAGCGCGTGCGTGCCATCGCCGACCACTTCATGGACCTCAACATCGTCATTATCGGCGAGGCGGAGATGCGCCATATCCACCGCAGGTTCGAGCAGGTGGGCATCGGCGAGTACAAGGGCGCGGCTTGCCTCACGGGCTACGGCGCCATCCGAAACCTCGGTCTCATCGTCGCCTCGATATTCGGTCATGATACGGTCGTCTTCGTCGATGATGACGAGGTCATCCCCAACGCCGACTTTCTCGAGCGTGCCATGCACGGCATCGCGTGCAAGACTCCGACGGGGTCGATCATCACGGCCAAGACCGGGTTTTTCTACGACAGCTACGACAGCCCCAAGGCGCCCGAGGACGTGCCCTGGTATGACCACTTCTGGAACAAGGCGGCCGATTTCAACGATTACATCGAGGGCGTCCTTCGCGGCCCGCGTCTGAGCCGTTCCAACGTCTGCTGTGGCGGTTGCATGGTCTTGCATGCGGATGCGTATGGCAGCATCGCGTTCGATCCGTGGATTGCCCGCGGCGAGGACCTCGACTATCTCATCAACGCGCGCATGTACGGCAGCGACGTCTGGTTCGACAACCAGTTCAGCCTCCTGCACCTCCCGCCCGAAGGCGCGCAGCATTCAGGGCGTTTCGAGCAAGATGTCTATCGTTGGTTCTACGAGGTGCGCAAGATCGAATTCGCCAAGACGCAGATCGACCTCATGCAGGTCGCGCCCTCCGCACTCGACCCCTACCCCGGTCCGTGGCTCGAACCGTCCATTCACCGCCGTGCCCGCCTCACCGCCTACCTGCGTGCCATCGGTCACAAGGAGCATGGCGAGTACCTGCGCATCGGCAACAAGACTATTCGCGATGCAGGCGAGTTTGCCTGCGAGAACTGCGCGAACTACTTCGAGCTCCAGCATCAATGGCCCAGCATCGTGCGTGCCATGTGGTCCAACTCCGCCCTTGCCACGCAGCTGGGAACAAGCGGCTTGCAGAGCTCTTCCGCAAGCTACACGAGCCGCTTCTCGGCAATCACGTCCGAGTAGGTCCGATAGCAAACGTACGCGGGGAAGACGGGACGATGGATATACAAAAGGTCACGGGCTATACGATGCTCGTCGTATGCTATATCGTCTTCAGCCTCTTCGCCATCATGGGCATAGTCTTCTACGACGAGGTGTCGCCCTGGCTCGCTCTCGTCGCCATCATCGTCATGTTCGTGCTCACCATCATTAGCCTGCGGTCGGTGGGTACCTCCGACCACGCTCGTGCACGTCAGTCCAACCAGACGCTTGACCTGGCGAGCAAGACGGTGACCTTCATGCGGCAGGGCCTTGACGCGGATTCCGCCCAGGCGGTTTGCGAGTTGCTGCTGCCCGCGGCCACGGCCGATGCGGTCGCCATCACCAACCGCGAGCGCGTCCTCGGGTTTTCGGGTCTGGACAGGGAAAATCACCTGCCCAATTCGCCCATCCAGACGATGAGCACGTACATGACGCTCGAAGATGGCATCACGCGCGTCCTCGAGACTTCGGGTGCGGTGGGATTCAGCCACGAGTCGGGCAAGCTCAAGGCGGGCATCGTCGTTGCGCTCGTCGTCAACAAGCACATCGTTGGCGCCCTGAAGTTCTATTATCGCTATCCGCACAACCTGGGCGAGAACCAGAAGGCGATTGCCGAGGGTTTTGCCCAGCTGCTCTCGACGCAGCTTTCGCTCTCGTACCTCCAGCAGCAAACCGAGCTTGCCGCCCGCATGGAGCTCAAGGCCATGCAGGCCCAGATCAACCCGCACTTCCTCTTCAACACGCTCAACACGATCGCCTCGGTGACGCGCACCGATCCCGTCAAGGCCTGTGTCATGTTGCGGGAGTTCGCGACTTACTACCGCCGGATGCTCGAGAACGCCGAGGATTTCATTCCCCTCGCAAAGGAGGTCGAGCAGACCGAGCGCTATCTCATGTTTCAGAACGCGCGCTTTGGCGATGACGCCATCAAGCTGCTCGTGGATGTCGAGCCGGGTCTCGAGCAGCTCAAGATGCCCTCGTTCATGTTGCAGCCCCTTGTCGAGAATGCCGTCGGACATGGCAGGCGTGATGACGGAACCCCGCTCACCATCACGATCAAGGCATACCGCACATCCGATACCGTCACGATATCGGTTTCCGATGACGGCGTCGGCATTCCGCCAGAGCGTCTCGAGAATCTTCTCGACCGCGAGTCCGAGACGGGCATGGGCATCGCCCTCAAGAACGTGAATGCCCGGACCAAGGCGTTTTTTGGCGCGATATCGGGCCTCTACATCGATTCGGAGTACGGTAAGGGCACGACGGTCTACCTCAACCTCTACGACACCCTCGTCGATCAGGGCATCAACATCACCGATGACGAGATCGAAGGAGCCGATGACGACGGCGCGGAGGACGTCATCTCGGAGGCTCCCGGGCCCTTGTCCGGCGTGCGTGGGTAACGGGATATTATCCGCCTCCATCTATTGTTCGCATGCGCGCATCGTTTGATGTTAGAATCAACGTTACGATGCGCAAAGGAGACACTCTATGCTCAAAGCAATAATTGTTGATGACGAAGCACCCGCGCGTTCCGAGTTGCGTTTTCTGCTTGACGAGACGGGCGAGGTCGAGGTCGCGGCAGAGGCGACCAACGTACGCGAGGCCATCGAGCAGCTCAAGGATGTCGGTGCCGACATCATGTTCCTCGATGTGAACATGCCGGGTGTCGACGGGCTCCAGCTCGCCGAGGCTCTCAACGAGCTCAAGTATCCGCCCTATATCATCTTCGTGACGGCATATAGCGAGTTCGCCGTCAAGGCATTCGAGGTCAATGCGACCGACTACCTGGTCAAACCGGTCGAGACCGAGCGTCTCATGCAGGCGATCGGCAAGGTCAAGCAGCTCATAACCGCACAGGGACGCTCCACCACCAACGAGCGCATTCCCGTCGAGAAGGGTGGCAAGAAGCTGCTCATCCCGGCCAGCAAGATTCATTTCATCATGTCGAAGGATGACTACTCGTATCTGCACACCGAGAACGACCGTTATCTCTCCACGGTTTCGCTCGCCCAGCTCGAAGCCAAGCTCGAGCCACTCGGCTTCTTCCGCGTCCATCGTCGCTACCTCGTAAACCTTGCGTGCGTGAGTGAGGTCGACCCCGTGAGCGGCGGCACCTTGCTGCTCACGCTCACCGGCGAGGACGAGCAGATTCCCGTCTCGCGCAGGCGCGTCTCGTCGCTCAAGAAGGCGCTTGGCCTGTAACCTGCGTAATGAGACAGTTGCTCAGAGCAACTGTCTCATTTTTTCTGGCACCAATAGCAAATGAGGCAGTTACCCTGAGCAAATGTCTCATTTTCGGAGGAGGAGCGACCATGGCAGAGCAGATCACGTATAAGGACGCGGGCGTCGACATCGACGAAGGTGCGCGTGCCGTCGATGCGATTCGCGCGAGCGTGAAGTCGACCTATCGTCCCGAGGTCATTGGCGACATCGGCGGATTCGGCGGCCTGTTTTCAGCCGCGGCGCTCAAGCAGATGGACGATCCCATTCTCGTGAGCGGGACCGATGGCGTGGGAACCAAGCTCGCCTTGGCTCAAATGGCTGGCAAGCACGATACCGTGGGCATCGACTTGGTCGCCATGTGCGTGAACGACGTGCTGGCCTGCGGGGCCGAGCCGCTGTTCTTTCTCGATTACGTCGCCATCGGCAAGCTCAGAAGCGACCACATCTCCCAGGTGGTGGGAGGAATCGCCGAGGGCTGCCGTCAGGCGGGTTGCGCGCTCGTCGGTGGAGAGATGGCGGAGCATCCCGGCGTCATGAATCCCGATGATTACGACCTGTCCGGTTTTTGCGTCGGTGCGGTAGACCGTCCAAAGATGCTCAATCCCGAAAACGTGGCCGAGGGCGATGTCATATTGGGCCTTGCCTCGACGGGCATCCACTCAAATGGCTTTTCGCTCGTGCGCCGTGCCGTCACCGAGGTGATGGATGCGGGCGAGCTCACGGTCGAGCGCGCAGAGCTCGATGGCGTCTCCGTGCTCGATGCGCTTCTCGCGCCCACGCGCATTTACGTCAAGTCCATCCTGGAGCTGCGTCGCGAGGTACCGCAAATCCATGCCGTCGCCCATATCACGGGCGGTGGCATTACCGAGAACCTCAATCGCGCGCTCAACGATCATGTGGACGCGCAGGTCAACGAGGGAAGCTGGACGCAACCACCCATCATCGACTTCGTGGTCGAGAAGGCGGGCCTGTCGCGTGAGGAGGCGCTCAAGACCTTCAACTGCGGAATCGGCATGTGCGTGATCTGTCCGCCCGAAGTCGAGCGGGCCGCTATCGAGCAGCTCGAGTCAACGGGCGAGAAGGTCTTCAAGATTGGCAGCGTAATCCCTGGTGATGGAAAGGTCGTGTACCGTGGCTAAGGATCCCATGAAGCTTGCCGTATTCATCTCGGGCACGGGCACGAACATGGTCGCCATTCACAATGCGATCAAGGACGGCGCGCTCGATGCGACAATCGAGCTCATCGTCTCTTCTAACGATTATGCCAAGGGCATCGATTACGCGCGTAACGAGGGTCTTGACCTGTTGGTTTTCACGCCCGCTGATTATGACGATCCCGAAGCTGTCGATGCGAGGATCGTCGAGGCGCTCGAGGAGCACGACATCGAGTACGTCGCGATGGCAGGCTACATGCGCAAGGTCACGCCCGTCTTGCTCGATGCGTTTCCCAATCGCGTGGTCAACTTGCACCCGGCGCTGTTGCCCAAGCATCGTGGCGCGCATGCCATCCAGGATGCCTTCGAGGCAGGGGACGAGGTGACGGGAATCACCATTCATTTTGCGAATGAGGAGTACGACAAGGGCCCCATCATCTTCCAGCACGAGGTGCCCGTGCTTCCAGACGATACGATAGACGATCTCGAGACGCGCATCCACGCGGCCGAGCACGAGTACTACCCGCAGGTCCTGCAGCAAATCGCCCGTGGTGAGGTGCAGGTCTGATTTCGGTCTGAGGTCATCCGGACGCATGTCGGATTTCATCCGGAAGAAACCGGGAGATTCGGCCAAGGACGTTCGGTGTTTTTGACAGGTTCGCGGTGCATCATCTTTCCCGGAAAGCCGAGGTGGAAGGAGGTGCTCACCATGAACCGACACGACGGTCCCCTCACATGCAAAAGCGAACGGATACGCGAGGTTGGCTGCGCTATGCGGGGCTCGGGTTCCTCCTCACCCGCGCGCGTGATTCCACGTGGTTTCGTTTGTGTCCTGCCCCTACTCTCCATATGTGTCGTGTTCATGGTGCAGCCGGCTGTTGCAGCGACTTGGCCAGTCTCCACCTCGGGGCTTTCCGCGACGCTCGCGTTTCATCAGTCCTATACGGCCGGTATCGAAAGCTATGTACATAGCGGCATAGACATACCCGCGTCTGCCGGAATGCAGATATCCTCACCGCTGGCCGGAACGGTACGCTTTACCGGCACCGTGCCTTCCGGCGATTCTCGAATAGGCGGCAGTTTGTCGGCGAGAACGATGAAAGCCGTTTCCATAGAGCTGGCCGACGGCCGCGCCATCAGCCTCATGCCCTTTGCATCTATTGCCGTGCGCGAGGGTCAGTCGGTCATCGAGGGACAGGCGCTCGGCACCCTGGCTGCAGGAGGCGATGTGTCGACCTCCGCGACGCATCTGCACATGGGCTATAAGCAGGGTCCGAGCTACCTCGACCCGATGCTGCTCTTCGGCACGGCCTCCAGCGCCTCGCATGATTCTGGGATATCCGGCATGGGAGGGGCGCGCGCCACGAATGCAGGGACCTCTGCAGCAGAAGGGGCGTCCCGTATCGTAGACGGCGAATCGACTGCCGTGGTGCAGACCCAGCCCGATGCCGCCAGCGCAGCCGACGATGTTCCCGCTGCGAATTCCGAGAGTTTCGGCGTGATTGAGACGGGCGATTACGAGCTCTCCGCGGGCAAGGTCCGGAGCCAATCATCCGTGGTGCCAGTTGCAGATGCGCTCGGCCAGCTTGGAAGCGCATGCGCAGGGCAATTCACTGGCCTTCTCGAGGCGCTTTCCGGGCTATCGAATATGACCGGAATAGGTCTTCCTGCTTTGGTCGCGGGTACCTGCGCACTTGCTCCCTGCTCGCTTTTCGCACTCGCCTTGTTTTGCGCCAGACGTTTCGTGTCGCAGCGACGCGATATCCTAAAAAGCAAAGGAGCTCGCTTGTCTTTGCCCTTCGGAGGTGGTAGCATGCGTAAGTTATTTCCTGCTTCGGGCGCAGCCTTCATGTCCCGAAGCCGCATAGCCCAGAGGAGGTGACCACATGAAGGCTTACGAACTGCTGTTTTTTGTCGACCCGTCCATTGACGAGGAGACGCGCCTTGCGACGAGCAAGCGTATCGATACCGCGATTACCGAGCAAGGCGGCAAGGTGAGCAATGTTGAGGATTGGGGTAAGCGCAAGCTTGCCTACGAGATCAACGGTCTTGCCGAAGGCGATTACACTCTCATCGATTTCGAAGCTGATCCCACTGCGATTGCAGAGCTCGACCGCGTGCTCCACATCATGGACGCCGTCCAGCGTTACATGATCACGCGTCGCAACGGCGAGACAACTTCGGTTGAGAGCGCGTAAGGCGATGCCTTGGCGCTCAGCTGAAAGGAACGATTAAACATGAGCATCAACAGGGTAATGATTTCCGGCAATCTCACACGTGATGCCGAGCTGAGGACCACCCCCTCGGGCACGTCCATCTTGAGCTTCGGCGTTGCGGTCAATGACCGTCGTCGCAATGCGAACGGCGAGTGGGAAGACTATGCTAACTTCATCGATTGTACGATGTTCGGTCGTCGTGCCGAGGCGCTTGCGCAGTATCTCACCAAGGGCGTGAAGGTGGCCATTGAAGGAAGGTTGCACTACAGCGCCTGGGACGATCGCAACACCGGCCAACGAAGGAGCAAGGTCGACGTCACCGTCGACGAGCTCGAGTTCATGTCATCGCGCAACGGTGGCGGCCAGGGCTATGACGCAGGCGGCAATTACGGCGGCGGCAATTACGGCGGCCAGAATGCCGGTGGCAACTATGGCGGCCAGTCCTATCAGCAACCCCAGGGAAATGTCGTCCCGGAGCCCCCGACTCCGAGCGCATACGACGACAGCGACATTCCCTTCTAGAAACGTTTTCGCACACAAGAATCAGTGAGGAGGAACCATGGCTGATTACGCTCGCGCGCCGCGTCGCAAGTATTGTCCTTTCTGCAAGGACAAGGTCGAGTTCATCGACTACAAGGATGCCCAGACGCTGCGCCGTTACATCACCGATCGCGGCAAGATCAAGTCTCGTCGTGTGACGGGTGTCTGCACTCAGCACCAGCATGAGCTCGCGACTGCCATCAAGCGTGCTCGCGAAATGGCTCTGCTGCCCTATACCGTGAAGATCGTTTCCGGTAGCGGCGGTCGCAGGAACCGCTAGTGCATCTTGATGCACGGCTTGGCAGGACGGCCTTTGTTTCGGTCGTCTGCCAGCAAAGCTTGCCAGCAAGGCAAGTCATGCAGCTTGGTCGCTGGCCATCGCTTTTGCAAGACCGGCTGCGAACGAGGCGCGTACATATATGTAAGCAGTCCTGCGCCATAGCGGGACATGGAGAAAGCTAGAGACATGAAAGTTATTTTGCTCAAGGAACTCAAGGGCCGCGGTGGCGAGGGTGACGTCGTCGACGTTGCCCAAGGCTACGCGGTGAATTACCTGCTTCCGCAGGGCATCGCAATCGAGGCCACCAAGGGCGAGCTCAAGCAGCTCGAGCAGCGTCGTCACAACATCGAGAAGCGCGAGCTTGCTCGCACCACCGACGCTAACGTTCTCAAGAACGCCCTCGATGGCAAGACCGTCAAGGTCTATGCCAGGGTCGGCGAGGAGGGGCAGCTCTTTGGCTCCATCACGACCGCCATGCTGGCTCAGGCGATTCTCGAGCAGCTCGGCGTCACGGTCGACCGCAAGAAGATTGACCTGGGCAAGGCTATCAAGACGGCCGGCAAGCACGAGTTCACCGTCTCGGTGTATCGTGACATCAAGGCCACGCTCGAGGTCAACGTCGTGAGCGATGACGACTCGATCGAAATCGTCGAGACGATCGAGGAGCGTCTGGAAGACGAGCCCGAGCTTCCCGCCGGAGATGACGAGGCTCCTTCGGAAGCCACCGAGGAGACCGAGTAACTTCACGGGCATATCGTCTGCCTAAAGGGGGTGGGTCATTGACCCGCCCCTTGCTTTTCGTCGGCATATCGAACAGGAGGGGAGTTCATGCAGGTCGGGATGCGAGATGTCGATGCCGTCATATTCGATTTCGATGGCACGCTTGCGGATTCCATGTGGGTTTGGGACGAGGTAGATCGCGCGTTTCTCGCCAAACGCGGCATTCCCTTTACCGATGAGTTTGGCGAAATGATTGCCGTTCTCGGGTTCGAGCTCGGGGCCGATTTCGCCATCGAACACTTTGGCTTGGACGAGAGCCCCGAGAGCATCATCGAGGAATGGAAGTCGCTTGCCGAGGAGAGCTATGCGACGCACGTGATGCTCAAGCCGGGTGCGTTCGAGTACCTGCGCCATTGCAAGGAGCAGGGCATGCCTCTTGCAATCGCCACCTCCCTGCAGCGCCACCTCCTCGAACCGGCGCTCGCGAACAACGGCGTGCTCGATCTCTTCGATGCCATCTGCGTATGCGACGAGCTGCAATGTGGCGGCAAGTCGAATCCGGGCGTATACCTCGAGGCGGCACGCCGGCTCGGTGTTCCCGCCGAACGATGCGCCATCTTCGAGGATGTCGCCACGGCAGCTCGATCGGCCAAGGAGACCGGTGCCTACGTCATCGGTGTCTACGATGAACACAAACAACAGGCAACAGATGAGCTCAAGGCGATTGTCGACCATTTCATCATGGACTATGCCGATTTGCTCGACGTGACGTCGCATGCCCCGCATCATCGGTAAGGCAACCAGGCGAGGAAGACCGGAGGCGGATCATGAAAGGCGCACACAGCATCAAGAAGCCCAGGCGTAAGGGCAAGGCCGTCGCCATCGTCATCTGCGTCGTCCTCGTGCTCGCTGCCGCGGGTGTCGCGGCGTACGCCGTTGCCACGGGATGGCTCGAGCTCCCGTTTGCCGCGACGGCTCCGGAATCCGTCCTCAAGTCGGATGATGCTTCGGAACTGGGCGAGGTGGCCGAGAGAGAATCGGCGGATTTGTCGGGAGCCGATGCTGCTGGCAATGGTTCCGCAGGTGACGCAGCGGATCTCCAGGTCTACAAGAACGCCCGCTTCGGTTATCAGGTCGATATCCCCGAGGGCTTCACGCTGGGTTCCGAGGCGGACGATGACGCCCGCATCACGCTCGTCAACAGCACGCTGCGCATGACGACAGACGCTTTCGGCTTTAACAATGTCGACCACTTGGATGCGGATGCGGTTCTTGCATCCATATGGAATGGCACCGAGGACAGCATCGCGCGCGCCGAGGGCAATCGTGTCATCATCTACCAATACGACGACGAGTACGAGTACTTCTACTGGGTCTACATCGGGTCGGGTTCCATCGACCAGATGGAGATCCGATATCCCCTCCAGGATGACAATCGTGACGAACTCGAAGCCGCCCAATCGCTCATGCAGGGCTTTACGCCCGGTGATTTGAACGCCGCGCACTAGGTGGTTCCCCAACCTTTTCTTGACAGCACGCAGAAAGTGGTGTTTACTGCCTTATTATCAAAAGCTCGTTTGAATGTTTGAATGATTGGCGGAAGCGCATATGATGCAAGAATCAACAGCATGCGGATGCGGTCATGGTCAAGATGCCTGCGACGCCCACAGGCAAACCCACGACGACGGTCATTGCCATTGCCATGACGGCAAAGGGGGTTGGGAGGTCTCCCTCGGGTTCATCGTCGTGGCCACCTGCATCTACGTCACCGGCCTTGTCGTCAACTTCGTCAATCCGCTCGGCATCATGGACATCGTCTGGGTCAAGTACGCGATTTTCGTCATTCCCTATCTGATGGTGGGTTTGCCCGTTCTCGTCGGTGCCGCCAAGGGCATTGCGCGTCGCGAGCTCCTTGACGAGCAGTTCCTCATGGCGGTCGCCACCATCGCCGCCTTCGCCATCGGCGAAGCGGCTGAGGCCGTGGCCGTCATGCTCTTCTATCAGGTGGGCGAATGGTTCCAGGACCGGGCGGTCGACAATTCGCGCAAGTCGATTTCATCGCTCGTCAAGATCAAGGCAACCTATGCGAACGTCGAGGAGGCGGGCGCCATCAAACGCGTCAATCCCGAGGACGTCAAGGTGGGCGATATCATCGTCATCACCGCGGGCGAGCGTGTTCCACTCGACGGCATCATCGTGAAGGGGGCAAGCGAGCTCGATACCTCCGCGCTCACGGGCGAGTCGATGCCGAGTTTCCTCGAGCCGGGGCAGGAGGTGCTCTCCGGCTTCGTCAACGGCACGAACACGCTGCACGTGCGCGTGACGAGACCCTTCGAGGATTCCGCCGTCTCGCGCGTGCTCGACATGGTGAATAACGCTGCTTCCAAGAAGGCGCGGACCGAGGCGTTTGTCCGCCGTTTCGCCCGCATCTACACGCCCATCGTCGTGGGGGCAGCCGTTGCGCTCGCTGTCATTCCGCCGCTCGTGATTGGTCCCGCAAACGCGGCCATCTGGGCCGACTTCATCGAGCGCGCCTGCGTCTTTCTCGTCATCTCGTGTCCTTGCGCTCTCGTCATTTCGGTGCCCCTGAGCTTCTATTGCGGTATAGGCAGTCTCTCCCGTCGAGGCGTGCTCGCCAAGGGCGGCAACTACCTGGAGCAGCTCGCGCGCGTCAAGACCGTCGTCTTCGACAAGACCGGCACGCTCACGAAGGGCAAGTTCCGCGTCGAGACGATTGCGCCGGTAGAGGGCGTCACGCCCGAGCGTCTGCTGGGGTTAGCCGCTCACGTGGAGCAACGCTCGACGCATCCCATCGCGCAATCGATTTGCGACGCTTACGCCGAGCGCCTCGGCATACCTCCGACCCTGAACCTGCCCGAGCATAGCGACGAGGTAATCGAGACGCCGGGGCATGGTCTATGCGCCGAATGCGTGGAAGGCCACATCTGCGTCGGAAACGACAAGCTCATGGAGCGCGAGGGAGTCGTATGGACGGGCAAGGGGCAGCCCGGCACGATTATTCACGTTGCGCTTGACGGTGTCTACCAGGGGTATCTGGTGGTTTCCGGCGAGACAAAGCCCCAGGCACGCGAGACGATTGAAGGGCTCAAGGCCCTCGGCGTGCACGAGACGGTCATGCTCACGGGCGACAAGGAGCTCGTCGCCCAGCGTATCGCCTCCAGGCTCGGAATCGACCGCTTCTTCGCACAGCTGCTGCCGGGGGACAAGGTCGCCTGCGTCGAGGAGCTGCTCGCGCAGAAAGGCGGCGACTCCAAGGCGACGCTCGCGTTCGTGGGCGACGGCATCAACGATGCCCCAGCACTCGCCCGTGCCGACGTCGGCATCGCCATGGGGGCGATGGGATCGGATGCGGCCATCGAGGCGGCCGATATCGTGCTCATGGACGACAATCCGGCGCGCATCGCCGACGCCGTGAGACTATCGCGCAAGACGGTCACCAACGCACGTGAAAACGTGGTGCTCGCGATTGCCGTCAAGTTCGCGGTCTTCGTACTCGGCGCCTTGGGCATAGCCAACATGTGGATGGCCGTGTTTGCCGATACGGGTGTCGCCATGCTCTGCGTCCTCAACGCCATGCGCCTTCTGCGCGCAAAATGAGACAACGTCTCTGAGCAACTGTCTCATTTCATGTGCCAGGGGGCAGACCCCTTGGCACAGGGGTTTCCTCGCGCGAGATGACAAGCAACTCGTCCTCTCCCGTATCGGGTACAATGTCCGTATTCGATAACGGGGAGGCGTCCGATGGCTGCCCAAGCGGCTGACAAGCAAAATGACGAGCTCATGACCGACCTGGCCGGCCTGTTCAAGATGTTCTCCGACCCTACGCGTGTGAAGATCCTCAACATCCTGCTGGAAGGCGAGAAGTGCGTGGGTGACGTCGCCGCGCAGATGAACATGAGCACCGCCGCGGTGAGCCACCACCTGCGCATGCTGCGCCAGGGAAATCTCGTCACCGACCATCGACAAGGCAAAGAGGTCTTCTACGCGCTCGCCGACGATCACGTCACGTCGATTCTCTCGCTCGGTATGGAACACGTGACCGAGTAGGGTCCGTACTTGCCGGAAGAGACCATGGAACTCTCACGTCGTCGATTTCTCACAGCATGCGGGGCGCTTGCCGCAGCTGCCGCATGCTCCACGTCGCTTGCCGGATGCGCCAGGCGAGCCCCGCACAGATACGGCAGACGGGACGTCGCACGTCTGATCGTCGGCGGAATGACCGTCGAGGAGAAAGCCGCGCAACTTTTCATCGTGACGCCCGAACAGCTCAGCGGCACCGGACTCGTTTTGCAGGTTGATGAGGTGTTTCGCGAGGGGCTGCAAAACAAGCCCGTGTGCGGCATCACGTACTTCGGGGGCAATGTCGAAAATGCCGGCCAAACCAAGGCGCTTCTCGCGGACACGCAGGCACAGGCACGTGAGCTCGGTGTCATGCCCCTGCTCCTCTGCGTCGACGAGGAGGGCGGCATGGTTCAGCGTATTGGCGGCAAATCAGGATTCGATGCCCCCTTTATCGAAAGCGCATCGGATATCGGGGCGACCGGCGACGTATCCGTCGCGCGCGCAAGTGCTCGTAGTATCGCGATCACGTTGCACGAGCTCGGGTTCAACGTCGACTTCGCGCCTTCGTGCGATGTGGCGACAAGCGCGCGTAGCAACATGCGCTATCGCTCGTTTGGCGCCGAAGCGGCCCTTGTGGGGCGCATGGCGGCGGCGCAGATCGAGGTCTTCGGGGAAGAGGGCATCCTGTGCTGCGCCAAGCACTTTCCGGGTATCGGCGATCCCGAAGACGACAGCCACGCCCTCTCGATTTACTCCGAAAAGACGCGCGAGCAACTTGACGAGCAGCTCGCCCCCTTCGTCGCCGCCATCGTGGCTGGCGTTCCGATGGTGATGGTGGGGCATCTCTCGTTGCCGCAAGTGACGGGCAGCGCAATACCCGCTTCGATTTCCCCGGATATCGTGCAGGGCATCTTGCGCGATGACATCGGCTATGACGGCGTCGTGGTCACCGACTCCCTTTCGATGGGCGCGCTACTCGAGTTTTGCGCGCCGGCTGATGTCGCCGTTGCCGCCATCGGGGCGGGATGCGACATCGCACTCATGCCGTCGGATTTCGCCGGCGCGTATGCGGGCTTGGTCGACGCCATCAACCAGGAGCGCATCCCCATGGAGCGCGTCGACCAATCGCTCGTGCGCATTCTGGCACTCAAGCTCGGGGCCATGCCGGAGCTGTTCGATGAGGAAATTCGAGAAGAACTCGCGAAATGTGACCATGCGTAATCGTTCGCGCTATCATATAGCCCACGAACACCAAGACTGGAAAGGACGAATCATGGATTCAAAGGTGTACGAACTTCTCAACGACCAGATTAACAAGGAGCTGTATTCGGCATATCTCTACCTCTCCTTTGCGGATTACTACGCGGACGAGGGTCTCGATGGCTACGAGAACTGGTATCTCATCCAGGCTGCCGAAGAGCGTGACCATGCCCTTATCTTCCGCAAGTACCTGCTCGACAACGACTGCAAGGTCGAGCTCAAGGCAATCGACCAGCCGGACAAGACCTTCAAGAATCATCTCGAGCCGCTCGAAGCGGGTCTCGAGCACGAACGCTACGTCACGAGCCTCATCAACGACATCTACGCCGCCGCCAAGGAAGTCAACGACTTTCGCACGATGAAGTTCCTCGACTGGTTCATCGACGAGCAGCTCGAGGAGGAGGTAAACGCGACCGACATGGTCACGAAGATGAAGCTCTTCGGCTCGGACGCCAAATCGCTCTACGAGCTCGACCAGGAATACCTGGCCCGCACGTACAGCACGCCTTCTCCGCTTGCTGCGGAATAGACGCGCGCAGACATCACGAGTCAGTGGCGGACCGGCGTTGTGCCGGTCCGTTTTCATGATGGTCATTCCCAGCACGCACGTTATGGCATTCATGTTCGCCAAAACGTGTGGAGCTTGTCGCCATGCCGCCTTCGCACCACCTAGGAGCAATCGGCAGAGACTGCCGGGGAAAACTCGTATTGTTGTTCTGCAAGAGTGGACTTGTCCGACAAAACAAAACGGGTCGGCGCGTGCGCCGACCCGATTTCTAATGGTGGGGCATAAGGGATTCGAACCCCTGACGTTTTGTAAAACGAGGCTACCTGGGGAAACGTCAGAGACATGAGAATCGAATAATACCCGCTCAAATCAGGTTTACGATACGTCAGGGGGTCACGGAGACGGCACGAACGCTCACGAAACGCACACGCACACGCGTTCTTACGCGGCGATCCTGAGCGTGTCGGTCGGCTCGAGGCCGAAGGACTCGTAGTAGCATCGCGACAGCGCCGCGTAGTCATCGTGGATGTAGACGCGGGTCGGTTCTAACGATGACCAACCGGCGTAGCGCATCAAGTCGTACGCCGACATGTTGCGCGCGACGTGCGAGAGGTTGCTGTGCCGGATCTGGTGCATCCCCACGCCCTCGAAGTCCGTACCCTCGGTGAGCCTCTTCCACCACCTGTACAGGTTCTGCGGGCGGATCACACCGCCCCTGTAGTTGCACGCCAGGGGCAGGGCATCGGCAAGGCCCCTCGACTCCTTCCAGGCACGCATCTCGAGGACCTTTGCCCACAGCCTGGGAAGCACGGGCAGGTCGCGCTTTCCGGCCTCGGACTTCGGGTCGTCGGTCGACCCGTCGGCCTCCTTCACCGCCTGCGAGATGCGCAGCATGGAGACCCACGTCTCGGCGTCGAGCACGGCGACGGATTCGGCACGGCGCAGGGCGTCGCACACGATGAGGTACATGGCCATGACGTATCCGGACATGGGCTGCCCGTCGAGCAGGTCCATGATGCGCTCGAGCTCGCTCCATGGTAGCGCCTCGACCTCGGGCGAGTCGTCCTTGGGGTCCTTGACCTTATCCATGGGGTTGCGGGACAGAAGCTCGTCGTCGACGGCCTGCTGGAACGTCTGGCGCGTGAAGCGGTAGATCCCGCGCATGGTCGTGTTCGACAGCACGCCATCCCGCACGAGCCAGGGACGCTGGGGGTTCGCCTTGACCCAGGCCATCGACTCCCGGCAGTCCGCGGGCCCGATCTCGTCCATCCGCATGCGCGCGATCGGCGCCCGCTCGAGGGCCCGCACGTTGCGCTGCTCCTTGTCGACGGTGTTGGGCGAGAGGTCCCCGGAAGCGGCGCGTGCCTTGATGCGGGCCCTTGCGTAGGCGATGAAGGTGTCATCGTTGGGGATGACCGCGCCGAGCTCGCGCTCGAAGTCGGACAGCGCCCTCTTGGCCATGGAATGCGTACCGTCGAAGCACCTGGTCTTGCGGCCCTCCTCCCCGGTGAGCACCCACAAACGCCACCTGCGGCACTTGCCGTTTGGCTTGTCATTGTCGCGCTTCCACAGGCCAGATGATTTGATCTGCATGGTATGATGCACCTGCCTTTCTGTTCAGGTTGGGCATTCGGGACCCCGCGACCGTCGCCAAACTGACGCGGGGCCCCATCTTTCTTTGTCAGCTCTTCGGCTTCAGTTTCAAGGGATCTCCTTCCCGGACGAACGATTCCATGCCGTCTATGTGCTCGAACAGGTCATCGCTAATCTGGTTTTCAGTAGCCTTGGCTAAGATCCCCAAGTCCGCCTTTGATACGATCGCCAACTCTCAATAGATTGTCTAACATGGCGTTGTATCCCATCGCGTCCAGTAGATGCGCCAATGCAGTGCTGCTTTGGTTTGACTTGCCCACCAGGTTGGAAATGCTCTTTATCAAATCGAGATAATCCAAGATGTCCATGAAGTTAGATGCATATTCGACGAATCCGAAGTAGTCGACTGGGTTTCTCCTGTCCACGCGGGCACAATACAGGCGTTCGTCATGTGCGCATATATTGCGAAACTTGACCACTATGTCTATCGCCCTGCGGGCGTTGATTGGATCAAGGTAATCGTGCCATTCCACCTTACGGTTTGTCAGATCGACGATTCGCCTGCAGATCAGGTTCTGGTCTGACCTCGAGAGCAAGTTAAAGAAATGCTCTATGGTTCCGAAGGTGAGCGTGCTGGAAAGAACCCAGATTGGCACATATCCGTAAGTCTCGACGTAATACTCGACGGCCTCGTTCCTGGGGTGCTCTATGGCGTCGATGAAGCTCCTTTGAAGCTTGTTCATGTTCGATCCGTAGTTCGATAGGCCGAGTTCCCTGTATTCGCGCTGTGATCCGTAGTTACTCGGTTCGAGGTAGCTGTTCCCATCCCTATGACGTTCTGCGAACGTGTATGTGGCAACGGTCTTGATCAGGGATTCGATGCGAAGGACGTACTTGAACGTGATCTCTCTCAGGCGCATGTCGAATCGAAACAGGGAGTAGAGATCGTCGAAGGACGTGCCGGGCACGAATCTCTCGCCGTTTAGACCTCCCTCGCCGTCTGCGGCGATGAACGGGTCCTTGTAGCCGTTTACGACGGAGTAGTACCCTTCCCGCATCAAGATCTCTCTAGTATCCGGGGTTATCTCCAAGCCCCTCGAGGAGAGGAGCGCAATCTGCTCGTCAATGCTTTTGAACGGCTTTTCGTTCATCTGTTCCATCCCTAAAACCACAAAAGCGACCACCAATCGGCAGTCGCTCTTGCTTGGCCGGGACTCCGTAAAGTTGCCCGTCATAACCACTGCCGAAAATATACCACAAAAGGTTGAAAAAATTACACCAGTACGAAAATACTCCTAGTCAACACATACGCACTTCAGGCAAATAACTCTCCTCACCCGTCACGCCGACAAAGCATCAGCACCGAATCAAGTCTGGTCGTGCGACATGTCAATAAAATCAGCGACTACGAGCCCGGCTGACGAAAACTTGTCGATGAGAACCTGCCTCAGCCTGGGGTCGCCCCCGATGCCGCAAACGCTTGCGAGCTCTGTGCCGGACGGCGTGAAGATAGCGGATTTGAAATCGACCGCCACCTTGCCGGCGTCGTCTTTCGCGCGGACAAGGACGATGCCGTCGCTGGTGTAGAACGGATATCCGAACCCGGGCTCGATCTTCAGCGGTGTCATCCTGCCGCTGTCGATGAGGCCGATCGAATCCAATATGCCTATCTCGCGTGCGGTGATTTGACCGCCGTTGTAGGAGGCGTAATCATCGTCAATCTCGAGCACGGGCACCGGTTCCGGGCTGCGACCTTTCTCAGAGCCCGGAACGTATAGATACGTGGCACATCCACACAGCCTGCGAAAACTCTCCGCCTCAGCCTTGCTCATCTTCGAGAGGATGTCCATCGTGCGCTTCGAGAAGCTTCCCGGCGCATCCATCTCGCCTGCCAGCACCGTGCCCCATGTGCGCTGCATGTCCTCGTCGCAGGCCTTCTCCGCATGCTCCTGGAAATCCTCGATCCAATCCTGCTCGATGTCATCGACACGTGACGTGTCCGGATTCATCCCGGCCGCGAAGCACAGCACGCTCTCGAACCGCTCTGACCTCGTGTGCCGCTTCGTTATGTCGGCTATCACGGAAGCCTGGAACTCCCTGCTAAGGCCCATCTCCTCGCACCGTGCCGTCGCCTTCTCGATGTCATCGAGCATGCGCTGCGTCGCCTTCAGCTCTGCTTTGTCCAGGCTGCGCTGGGGTATGCCGGGAAACAGTCGGCCGAAGGCGTCCATCATGTTCGGGACGACGTTGGTGATGGACGTGATCACTTCCTCGACGCTCATCTACGCCACCTCGCAAACGGCACTATCAGGCCCCTGCGCCCTATTTTTCGAAAGTTGGAAATCGACCTGCTCGATGATGACATGCCTGCCGTCGGGGGTGAGCTGGTCGAATCCGCGCAAAAGGGTGCGGGCCTCCGCGTCGATGCGCAGCCCCTCGAGTTCCTCTGCGCACAGGCCCGAAGGATTGTCCGTGAGGCCTGCCAGGTAGTCGAGGGAGACATCGAGCGCCTTCGCGATTTTGGCGGCAGTCATCAATCTGGGATCTCGATTTTTGTTAGTTGCTAATTGAGAGATGAGACCAGATTTAAAGCCAGTGGCTTTGCACAAATCAGCTTGCGTCCATCCTTTTGCATCTAATGCTTGAAGCATTCGCTCATTAAAACTCATAGCAACCATTCCTAGTTTGATTTGCATGAAGAATAACAAAAATTAGTCTAGCACAAAGTATTCTTATTGACATACTTAGTTTAGTTAGCTAACATGCATAACAATCTAAGCACACTGCTTAATTTGGAAAGGAGCCTCATGGAACCGAAGCCCGAATCGGATCTCGAATTCGCATCTCCAAAACCGCTTCCCATCGAGCCAATCGGCTTGGACGAATTCCTCGCCATCGCAAAGGCGAATCCATCCCACAAGGGGATCTCGTGGCGGCTTGCCGTCGAGGTCGTGTATCTCAAGAAGGAAGTCCAGAGGCTCAATGACGAGCTCGAGACCATGAAGGGAGCCTGCCGTGAGTGAGCCCAGGTACTACTACCCCGCAATCGACGAGGCGATCGCCGCCTACCTCAGACGCAGGAACCTGAAGCAGGCGCAGCTCGCATCCGAGATGGGCATGGCGGAGAACACATTCTCGTGGAAGCGGCGCGGCGTGCGCGACTGGTCGCTTCCCGAGGCCGCGAGGATCTGCGGCATCGTCGGCATCTGCCTGGACGAGGCGATAGCCGAGGTCGTGGCGCTCGAGCCGGACGCGGCGTGAGGGAGGAGCTATGAACATCAACGAGATGGCGGCGCAGATCGCCACGCCCGAGTACGTTCAGGCGAAGGTGGCCTCATGCGAACACGGCATCGCAACCGGCGAGCTGATCGCATGGATATCCCTCGGCGTCCTCGCCATATGCGCAACCGCCTGCATCGTCGCCTATGCGCTCGAGGAAAAGACGCGGTTTGATCCATGGGCGGTCTATATGGTTTGCGCCTTTGCGGCGGCAATCGGTGCTCTTGCTCTTATTGGTGGCATCGGCACCATCGCCGGTTGTTCCAGCGATCTTGTCTGGTGGCAATCGGATCCCGTGACCAAGGTCGTGGGGAGGCTCGCGAATGCGTTGTAGGAAGGGAGGGGCCATGAACACCCAGGGGGAATACCAGCCGGTCAACGCCGCCGAGATCGCGCGTGACATGATTCTCGTCGATGTCGCGGAGCATTGCAGGCAGATGGAGCCGGGCGCGGCATTGCTGGACCGCGAGCTCGCGAAATGGATCCTTGACACGCATGATGCCGAGCTCACCGTCGCGTATCCGGGCTTCAAGGCACAGGGCGCGGCCAACATCGCCGTCGTCGCGCTCTACAGGTTGGGATTCGGCCGCGAGCTCTTCGACTCGGTGGTCGTGGTCGGCGAGTTCGTGCACGTGAGGAGGCCGGCATGAGCGGCGAATCGAACGAGCGGGAGCGCTGGGATGCGTACCTTGAGGCCGTGCTCTTCGAGGAACCCGTCACCGGGCCGCTCTCGCCCCTGCGTGCCGATCCGTTCATGGACTCCGTGCGCGGGTCCCCGGGGTTCTCCGTGTGGGGATTCGTCTCGGGGGCCGTCGGGGGCATGCTCGCCTGGGCGCTCATGGCCCTGCTCGGGTGCTAGGAGACGACCGCGGCGAGAAGGAACACGACCAGGCCGCCCGACGCACCGGTGACGAGGTTGCCGGTCCAGCTCAAGACGGTATCGAGCCTGTGTCTGCGCAGAAGTTTGTCGTAGCACCTTCCGTTTGAGGTAACCGCCACATGGCGGCCATTGAGCTTGTCACCTGGGTAGACCCTGACGTAGCCAAGCTCCTGCAGCTCGAGGATGTCGTTGACCAGCTGCTCCGGCTCGATTCCGAATGCCGGAATCGCTATATCGGGAATCGAGCCCAGAAAGGATTCGTCGAATTGGTAGGAAACGAGCTTGCCGAGCACATCTCGCAGCTCGTCGTTGAGGGGCTGGAAGCCCGAACAAGGACTTTCAGTGGATAGTTTCTCGCCCATGGCACACGTCCCTTCGGTTTACGGGGCTGTTTCAGGGCGAATCGTAGCACGCGTGTTGAAGGAGAGCACATGAGCGAAGAACGCGACAAGCCCGTGAACATCGGCGGCTTGAAGGTGATGGTGACGCCGTCGTCCGAGGACATTGAGAGGATGGCGAGCATCGCCGGGGAGCTCTGCGGGCACCTGAAGGCCGCCGGGAAGCTCGTCGAAGAGCTCTCCGGCATCGAGGTCGCGATCGAGATCACTCCCGTCAGGCCGTAGCCTCGAAGCCGCAGCGGCGAGCAGGAGCACGACCAGGCTCCCCGCCAGGCCGGCCGGTGCCCACGCACCCTCCATCGGTGCATTAGGCAAACACCCCGCGTGGGCATCGGCGGACCTGTCGACATGAAGGGAGGAGCGCGCGTGAACGTGTGCGGAGTCGAGGTGACGACGAGGGAGCAGCGGATCATGACGTTCATGAGCCGCGAGCTCGAAGGGCCCATGAGGGCCAGGTCGACCATGGGCAAGTGCGAGTACCTCGCGAGCTTGGCGGCGGAACGCTTCGGGGACGTCCCGATCGGCAGGCTGCTGCAGCTCGCGAGCGAGACGATCTACAGGAGCCGGCTGGCGAAGGGAGGCATCTATGCCCGCTAGGAAGGACCACGTCTGCGCCCGCTGCGGCGCGCCCATAGACGTCAGGGGCCACATGGGCCGCGTGCTCGTCCAGGAGCAGGCGCCCAGGGAGTTCTACCTCCTGAACGGCAGGAAGGTCAGCGACGTCTCGCATAGGAACGTCGCGCCGGCCACCAAGCTGTGCGCGGGGTGCCTTGCCGGCGCGCAGAGCGCCGTCGAGGCGTACGTGGCGGAAGGGGCCATCTGATGGACAGGATCATGAGCATCGAGGAGGCCGCGACCGCGCTGTACGGGCAGGCCACCAAGACGAACTGCACGGTGCTGGCGCGCCAGTGCAGGGAGGGCGTCATCTCGAACTGCGAGAAGGACGGCGCGAAGTGGTACATCAACGCGACCCGCGAATGGCCGGGGCTGTTCGGCGAGGTCGACCCGAAGGGCGATCCGGACGGGGCATGCGGTGGGCGACGGACGCTGCCCGGGATCACGAGCGAGACGACCATCGGCGAGCTGTTCGCGCTGCTCGCCGAGGTCGCCTTCGCGAAATAGGACACGGCACGCCAGGGCCGGCCGTCGGGCGCGTGGGGGTGTCCCTACTCCTTGCGCCCCTCGCGCGCCCGGCCGCGGGCCCTGGCAAGGGAAGAAAGGGAGAAAACACATGGAAAGCAGGGAACGTGACGGGGTCTACAGGGGCCTCGTCATCAACATGACCGGTCACGACATCGACGAGGAGAAGCTCGCGGACATCGCCAGGCGCGCGTCCGATGCTGTCGAGGACGCTCGCGGCATGATGATTGGCAGGGAGCTCGGTGGCGATGAGATGCCATGCGACGGGCAGCCCGCACGCGGAGCGGCGAACGCTGACCGCCTGGGGCGCGCCAGGAGCATCCTTCTCGAAGGCATGGAGATCATGCTCGATGACATGAAAAAGAAGCCGACGCAGGTGAAGCTGACCGCACTGGCGACGGCGGCGAAGACCCTGCTCGACATCGAGGAAACCTTCCCGGAGCAGGAGCGTTGACATCCCCGCTCGACAGAATCACGGCCAGGAAGGTCGGCACCGACGCCTGGGAGGTGGCCCTTCCCAGGAGGCGCTCCTCGGTCGCGCATAGAAGCGGCGTGAGGCCGCGCCACGTCGTGCACGCCGAGAGCTGGGAGGAGGCCATCGGCATCGGGCACGAGCTCTTCGCGCGCGAGGTGACCGCCTACCTCATGGGCTGCACCATGTCGCTTTGCGACCTGGCGGTGCACTTCGTCGACCACGCCGAGGCAGACGGCGCCTACTCGGCCGACACCGCGCGCGACTACCGCGGCATGGTGCTGAGATACGTCAGGCCCAACGTGACCGCCGACGCCGACGAGCTCACGGCCCTCGACGTCGAGGTCCTCTACGCGCTGCTGCTCGCCAAGGGCGGGCGCGACGGAACCGGCGTGTCGCTCGGCACCGTGCGCAAGCTCAACACCGTGCTCAGGGGCACCTACGACTTCCTCGTGCGCGAGGGCGTCGTGACGTCAAGCCCCATGCCCGGCGTGAAGCTCGCGACGCCGCCCGAGCCGCCGGCCCGGGCCCT
>UQUH01000026.1 GCA_900544245.1 uncultured Coriobacteriaceae bacterium
GCGAGCCACGTCGCGGAAGGAGAACATGAATGATTCGGCATCGTCGACGAGGCGCATGACGTGGTACCAGGTCTCGCCGTCTGCCTCGGCCTCGTCGATGCGATATTGGCAGCGTCCGTCGTCCTGGATGACACCCGGCGCAAAGCGTATGGGTGCCGCGATGTTGTAGGCAAAGCCGACGTCGGTGATCCAGGGATCGGACGCGGGATCGTCGGGGTCGGTCACCATGAGGAAGACGTGGTCGAACTCATCCCCGTCATCGTAGATGCGCCCGCCCCTGAGCTCGACGTCGAAACCGAGAGCATGCAGGGCCGCAGCGTAGAGAAAGTTGAGCTCGTAGCAGATGCCGCCGCGCCTGCGACGCACGATCTTGTCGAAAAGCCCCGCCTCGCTCAGGTCCAGGGGAACCTTGCCCGCGAGGATGTCGAGGTTCTCGAAGGGGACCGTCTCGAGGTGGGCCCGCTGCATCATGCCGATGCCCGCGATATCGCGCACGGGCTCTTCGGAAAGGCCGATGCGATCGAGGTACGCGATGAGTTGCTGCCGGTCCAACGGATCTCCTCGGTTATCGTTAACTCAATATCAAAAGGTCAGCGACACAAGCCGCTGACCTGAGGTTTCGTGGTGGCCCTGATACGATTCGAACGTACGACACCCGCTTTAGGAGAGCGGTGCTCTATCCCCTGAGCTACAGAGCCAGCTCGCAGTATTCTAGCAGAGAACGATGAGGCAGATGAGACACATTGGGCAGGTACATCTGTCTCATTTAAGACCAGATGAGACAGATGTACCTGCCCAATGTGTCTCATCACTCCACCGAGTGCACGGTGAGGGTATCACCGTCGACGGAAAAACACACGGTCCAGGATCCGTAGCGCATCTCGTAGACGCGCTCGGGATCATCGTGGTAGGCCGGACGCGGATCACGGGCCAGGGCGGCAAGCACCGCCGTTGCGTCATCGCCCAGTCGCTCCAAAACCTCGTCATCGCAATCGACGATGAGGACGCCTTCGTTCGGATCGGACGCGAAGCCACCCGAGGCCTGCGGATGCGCATCGGCGTAGGGCAGATAGGGCTTGATGTCGTAAATGGGCGTCTTGTCCAGCAAGTCGACGCCGCTCACCTCGAGCACGGTGCCCTTGCCCTTCGTCTTCACGACATTCTCGAGCTTGACGACAGACAATCCGAGCTCGTTTGGTCTAAAGGGAGAACGTGTCGCGAAGACGCCGCGCTTCTCGTTGCCACCCAGACGCGGCGGGCGCACGAGTGGCGAGAACTCGCCTGCCTCGACATCGGAGAACCCCCAGATCAGCCAGAGGTGGCTAAACCCCTCGATACCACGCAGGGCATCGGGATCGCGGTACTTGGGCTCGAAGACGATGGTGCCCTTCGCCTCGGTGACCAGTCCGCTTTGGCGCGGAATCCCGAACTTCTCGGGAAACGGCGTGCGGATGTGCGCGATGGGCTCGATCTCGTATGTCTCGTCTCTTGTCATTACCGTTCCCTCGAATTCGGGCAGGACATGCCACGCATTCGGGCTTGCTTTCGCACCCGATTTGCGATTCATTGCGAAGCCGCTGCGGAACTCGCACGCAAAGAGCGCGTGCTCAGACAGTCCTCGCGCCCGCTTCGCATGAATCGCTCATCTGCTCAAGATGCCCGATGCGAGGCATGTCCTCCCCTATAACGTCTCGATTAGCGCGAACAGCTCGTCGACGATGGAATCGGCGGGCACGCGGCGCAGCTTCTCCCCACGTGCGAACAGCAGTCCCTCCTCGCGACCGCAGGCCACGCCCACGTCAGCGAAGCGCGCCTCGCCCGGACCGTTGACGACGCAGCCCATGACCGCGACCTTGAGCGGTTTGTTGATCGTCGCGAGACGACGCGTGACCTCATCTGCGATGGGGATGAGGTCGACCTGACAACGGCTGCACGTGGGACATGAGACGATTTCGGGCTTGCAGCGGCGCACATCGACGGCGGAGAGGATGTCGAAGGCCACGGCAATCTCCTCGACGGGGTCGGCCGTGAGCGAGACGCGCATGGTGTCGCCTATGCCCTCGGCGAGCAGCATGCCAAGTCCCGCAGCCGATTTGACAGTGCCCTGGCGCACCCCGCCGGCCTCGGTGACGCCGATATGCAGCGGCACTTCGGGCATGCTTTGCGAGAGACTGCGGTACGCATCGACGGTCGTCATCACGTCATGTGCCTTGGCGGAGACGACGATGTCCCTGAATCCACGATCCAGAAAATGCTCGACGAAGCCCTCGGCAGAGAGCGCAAGCTTCTCGGCCTGCGTCAGATCGTCACGCGCGGCCAGCGAATCCTCGAGCGAGCCGGCGTTGACACCGATGCGTATGGGGATGCCGGCCTCGCCTGCCGCCTCGATGACGGCATCGACCTTGCTCATCGATCCGATATTGCCCGGATTGATGCGCAAGCCCGCCGCATGCTCATGGCATGCCCCCATCGCAATCTGGTAGTCGAAGTGTACGTCGGCAACGACGGGCAGCGGGCTTTGCAGCGCAACTTGGCCGAAGCGCGCGATCGAGGCGCGATTGGGGATGGCAACGCGCACGATCTCGCACCCTGCCTTGGTCAGGCGTCCGATCTGCGCAAGATTGCCTTCAACATCTAGCCACGGGCCATCTGGCCCGTCAATCATGGGGGCGTTGGTCATCGACTGGACGCTGACGGGGGCCCCTCCCCCAATCGGCACGTTGCCGACATGCACGCGATGCGTCGCGTTGCGCGGCGTTTCAAAGTCCATGCGCTATCCCTTCAAGAAGAAGTTGACGATATCCTGCCGCAGCAGGAAGACGAACAGGACAAGCAGCAACGCGATAACGACGAAGGTAATCGCGTTGACGACGCGCGCGGGTACCGCGCGATGCGTGACACGTTGGATGACCTCGATGAGGATGCGCCCGCCGTCAAGGGGCGGCAGGGGAAGCAGGTTCACGACTGCCAAGGAGAGCGAGACGATCGCGATGATGTAGAGTAGCGGCACGATTCCCGCCGACGCGGCCCGCTCGCTCATGACGGCGATACCGACGACGGAGGTCGATTGACTCAGGGTGTCGGCCGCCGTGGCGGGATTGAAGAGGCTGAGGTAGCCTTGCACGGTGAGCGCAAGATAATCCCATGATGCGCCCAGTGCCTCCCAGACGGGCAGGTGGTATTGCTCCTGTCCGGCGTATATGCCAAGTCTGGGCGATCCGTCCTCTCCCATGCCGACGACAATCGTCGTGCTCGTCACCTGCCCCGCACGCTCGTAGACGACGTCGGCCGCCTCGCCCGGCTCGAGCCCGGCGATGGCCATCGAGAGCGCCTGCCAATCGGGAACGTCGGTGCCGTCGATCGCAACGATCGTGTCGCCAGCCTGCAGGCCCGCCTCGAAAGCCGGGCCATCTGCCACGACGTCGCTGATCGTCGTCGTGGCGACGGTGAGGCCGATGCCGCAGAAGATCACGAGAAGCAACACGAACGCGAGCAGGACGTTCATGAACGGACCGGCAAAGAGCGTTACCAGACGCCTGGGAAACGACAGCGCGCGATAGGTGTGCGAGCGCTCCTCGTCGAGCAACGCTTGCGGGTCATCGACCTCGCGTGCCTGTCCGAGCTCGAACCCGTCGCGCGCCGGTGCGGAGTACGTGTCGTCAGGGCCGTGCTTCTTGGGCGCGACAATGGAACCCCACCCGTCGAGTATGACGAGCGCAAGCTCGGCAGACTCCACATCGAGGTCGCAGCCGAGCGCCACGTGCGCGACGTCGGCCCTGCCATGTCGGTACACGTAGGCAAGCACGCTGGCCAGGTTGGGATCCTCGACATCGCCTTCCATGCCGGCGATGCGATTGTAACCGCCCAGAGGAATGCAGGTGACGCCGTAGCGGCATCCGTTTCTCTCAAAGCCGATATTGGGGCCCGGCATGCCGATCATGAACTCGGTAACGCGCACGCCAAAGGCACGCGCGGCGATGAAATGGCCCAGTTCGTGCACGAGCGTGAGCACGCCTATGATGACGATGAACCAGAATATGATGGCGAGCACGTTCACGAGGCGGACTATCCCCTCGTCAGGATATCGGACGCGAGCGCACGGGAGCGTGCATCGATATCCTCGAGCTGCTCGAGCGATTCGACCGGTTCGCTTCCCATCTGCTCCATGACCCGCTCGACGGTGGCGTCGATATCGGTCAAGCGACAGGCATCCGCCAGGAAAGCCGCCACGGCGACCTCGTTTGCCGCGTTCATCACGCAGGGAAGCGTGCCACCCGTACGCCCCGCCTCGAGCGCGAGCGCCAGGCAGCGGAAGGTCTCCAGGTCCGGATCGAGGAACTCGAGTGGCCCCATCTGCGTGAAATCGACCTGCGTTGCCGGACTCTCCCACCTATGCGGATAGCTCAGCGCGAACTGGATGGGTATGCGCATGTCGGCAACGCCCAGATGCGCCTTGACCGACCCATCGACGTACTCGACCATCGAATGCACGCATGACTGCGGATGCACGACGACGCGGATGTCATCCGTCTTCACGTCGAAGAGATGTTGCGCCTCGATGACCTCGAGACCCTTGTTCATGAGCGTCGCCGAATCGATGGTGATCTTGGGACCCATGTTCCACGTGGGGTGCGCGAGCGCCTGAGCCGCGGTGACCTCCGCCAGCTGTTCGCGCGTCATGCCGCGAAACGGACCACCCGAGCAGGTGAGCCAGATCCTACGTGCCTCGTCGGGAAACTCCCCCAGATAGCACTGGTAAATCGCCGAGTGCTCGGAATCGACGGGCAACAGGGTCTCGTGCGTGGCAAGCGGCATGATGAGGTCGCCACCCACGACGAGCGACTCCTTGTTGGCGAGCGCGAGGGTGCGGCCAGCTTTGAGCGTGTCGTAGGAGGCGCGCATGCCCGCCTCGCCCGAAAGCGCGTTGAGCACGACATCGACATCGTCGAGCTGCGTGAGGGCCGCGACGGCAGTTGCGCCAAAGCCAACGCGCACGTCGTCGCCGAGCTGCGCGAGCGCCGTCGCGTCACGCACGCCTTCATCGCCAAAGGCCAGATGCTTGCAGCCAAACTCGCGTGCGAAGGCCACGGCCTCGTCCACACGTCGGCCTGCCGCCAGGGCGACGACCTCGATCCTGTCGGCGTGCATGCGCGCGACATCGAGCGCTTGCGTGCCAATGGAACCGGTGGCGCCTAGAATGACGAGACGCAGGGTATCCATGTTCTTTCCTTTCCTACAGTGCGATTCCGATGAGCGCGAAGATGTAGGGAGCACCGGCTACCATGCCATAAGCGGCCACGGAGCCGAAGATGATCGAGTCACAGCGGTCGAGCAGGCCGCCGTGCCCCGGCATGATGTCACCGGAATCTTTGGCGGAAAACCCGCGTTTGATGTGGGATTCGGTCAAATCGCCGATGATTCCCGCATACCCCACGACAATGCCCGATATGACGGCCCAAACGTAGCCGAAACCGCAGTTGGGAACGAACACGACGATGAGCACCCAGAAGATGACGCTCGCGAGCATGCCGCAGGCGACGCCCTCCCAGGTCTTCTTGGGCGAGATGTGGGGCGCGAACTTGTGCCTGCCGAAAGCTGAGCCACCCAGATAGGCAAAGCCGTCATTGGCCCAGATGCTGCCCAGGACCAAAAAGCACATGAGGCCGCCCTCGAGCCCCGGGACGACGCCACGCAGCATCACGAAGGACGAGAGCATGAGACCCGTGTACAGGTAGCCGAACAGGGTAAGCGCCACGTCGACGATGGTATCCTCGACGTGCGCGAAGTAGCGCATGAGCATGATGATACCCGCGATGAACGAGACGGTCAGCGCGGCGACGACCACATGCCCGGTATTGACCACGAGGCACATGGCCAAGGGGATGAGACCCGCCGTGACGGTGCCGATGACGATGTAGGGATGATAGCCATTGCCCTTCGCCATGCGGAGGAACTCGTAGCAGCACAGTGCGGCCGTGGCGGCGATGACGATGACCGTCGTGTACCACGACACGATAGTGGCAACCGAGGTGATGGTGACGTATACCGCGCCGACCCCGACGCGACGTGTCAGGTCCTTGACGTTAATCGCCATCGCACACCCCAAACATCACTCATCGACCTTGCCAAAGCGGCGGTTGCGTGCCTGGAAGTCAAGCAGTGCGCGCAGAAGCTCGTAGCGATCGAAATCGGGCCAGAGCACGTCGGTCACGTAGAACTCCGCATAGGCAAGCTGCCAGAGCAGGAAGTTCGACAGGCGCAGCTCGCCGCTCGTGCGAATGAGCAGGTCAGGGTCGGGCATACCGGCCGTGTACAGATGCGCCGACAGAAGATCCTCTGAGATGGCCTCGCTCGTGAGCTCGCCTGTCTCGACCTTGCGCGCAATTGCGCGCGCGGCATCCGTGATCTCGAGACGTGACCCGTAGTTGACGGCGATGGCGAGCGTCATGCCGCCATTCTTGGCAGTGCGTTTCTCGGCCTGCCTGAAGATGGTGCGCGTGGCAAGCGGAAGGTCCTCGACGCGCCCCAGGAGCTTGATGCGCACCTTCTCCTCGTCAAGACCATCGACTTCGGCACCCATCGTCTTGGCGAAGAGGTCCATGAGACCCGTGACCTCCGTCTTGGGCCGATTCCAGTTCTCCGTGGAAAACGAGTAGATGGTGAGGTAACGCACGCCGATGTCATTGCAAGTGGTGATAGCCTCGCGTACGGCGCGAATGCCGGCCTTATGACCCTCGCCGCGGTCAAGGCCGCGCTGCTTGGCCCAACGGCCGTTGCCATCCATGATGATGGCAACGTGCTTGGGGATTCTGCTCGTATCGAGTGCGTGTACGTCGAGCTCTGCGGGAGGTTCGGGAAAGATCTCCTCCAGTGTGGATGGTCTCTCGCTCAAAATGCTCCCTATATTTCCATGACCTCGGCCTCTTTCACGGAAAGGGCCGCGTCGATTTTCGCGATGAAATCGTCGGTGATCTTCTGGAGCTGCTCTTCGGCGCGATGTAGCTCATCCTCGCTGATCTCGCCGTCCTTCTTGAGGCGCTCGATCTTGTTCTTGGCATCGCGGCGAGCATTGCGCACGGCAACGCGGCGGTTCTCGGCAGCGGCCTTGCACTCCTTGACGATCTCGCGACGACGTTCCTCGGTGGGAGCGGGGAACGGCAGGCGAATGATGCCGGAACCATCGTTATTGGGCGTGATGCCCAGATTGGCGGAGAGGATGGCCTTCTCGACAGGGCCGAGCAGGGACTTGTCCCACGGCTCGATGGTCATGAGGTTGCCCTCGGGAATCTTGATGGCACCGACCTGCGAGACGGGCGTTGCCACGCCATAGTAGTCGACCTTCACGTTATCGAGGATGCTGGCCGAGGGACGACCCGTGTTGAGTTTCGAGAAATCCTGGTCGAGCGCCTTGACCGCGCGGGTCATGGCCTCCTTTGCCTGATCGAGTTCTTCTGACACCTTACGTCTCCTTCTCTAGCTGACGGTCGTTCCGACGTGCTCTCCCTTGAGCACGCGATCGATGTTACCCGGCTTGTGCAAATTGAACACGATGATGGGAATGCCGTTGTCCATGCACAGCGTCGTGGCAGTCGAATCCATGACGTGCAGTTCGCGAGAGAGCACCTCCATGTAGGAAATCTCGTCGAATTTGGTCGCGTCGGGATTGGCGTGCGGGTCGCTATCGTAGATGCCATCGACCTGCGTCGCCTTGAGAATGGCCTCGGCGTCAATCTCGCAGGCACGGAGCGCGGCCGTGGTGTCGGTTGTGAAGTACGGGTTACCCGTGCCGCCCGCGAATATGACGACGCGCCCCTTCTCGAGATGGCGAATGGCCTTGCGGCGAATGTAGGGTTCGGCGACCTCCTGCATGCTGATCGCCGATTGCACGCGCGTGTCGACGCCCGCGCGCTCGAGCCCCTCCTGCAGGGCGAGCGCGTTCATGATGGTTGCGAGCATGCCGATGTAATCGGCATGCGCACGGTCCATGCCCTCGGCAGCGCCAGCGAGCCCGCGGAAGATGTTGCCGCCTCCCACCGTGATGGCGAGCTCGACGCCGCCGTCGACGATCTGCGCGATCTGCGAGGCTATCTCGCTGATGACCTTGGGATCGATGCCGTAGCCCTGCTCGCCTTGCAGCGCCTCGCCCGAAAGCTTGAGCAAGATGCGCTTGTACTTGTAGTTGCCCATATGACTCCCTTTTCCGAGCTGGGCCGATACTAGAGCCGCTCGACGAAGCGGCCGTCGCGCGTGTCGATCTTGACCTTGTCGCCAACCTCGAGGAAGAGCGGGACCTTGATCTCGGCGCCCGTCTCGCACACGGCGGGCTTGGTACCGCTCTGGACGGTGTTGCCCTTGAAACCGGGCTCGGTCTCGGTGATCTCGAGCTCGACGAACATGGGGGGCTCGACGTTGATGAGCTCGCCATCGGCATACTGCGCCAGGCAGGTGTCACCCTCCTTGAGCCACTTCTCGTTGTCGCCGATGATGGCCGCGGGAACCTCCGGCTGCTCGTAGGTCACGGGATCCATGAAGTAGAAGGTGTCACCATCGGTCCAAGAGTATTCCATCTCCTTGGTCTCGAGACGCACGTCATCGAACTTGTCGTTGGGCCTGAAGGTGTACTCGACGACACGGCCCGTGGAGACGTCCTTGAGCTTGGTGCGGATGAAGGCACCGCCCTTGCCGGGCTTCACGTGCTGGAACTCGACGATGGTGCAGAGCTTGTTGTTGTACTTGATGCACATGCCGTTCTTGAAGTTTGAGGGCTGAACACTCACTTTAAACTGCCTTTCTCTCGACATATCCTTGATATTCTACTCTATCGCCTGTCAAAGGTGGACGGTGGTTTGGGTAAGCGAGCAAGCTGGTCGCCTTGCGCGCACGCCGTCTTGCCATACAATGGCATGCAAGCGGATATGCCGGCAGACCAGACAGACGTCGCCAGAGCACTTTTGTCTGGTCATGCGACTGCCAAGAAGGATGCGATATGCGAGCAACACACAGAATCGAACAGGTACAGCGACTTCTCGAGGAGCAGACGCTCGATGCGATCATCGTGCGCGCGAACAGTGACCTGTTCTGGCTCACGGGCTTCGAAGACGTCTTCGACACCGAGCAGGCGCATGTCGCCATCATCACGCGGCGGGACTGCATCCTGCACACCGACACGCGCTACGAAACTGCCATGCGCGAGAAATCCAGCGAGGAGGGCATCTGGCAAATAGACGCGTCACGTGACCGCGAGGTCGAGTTCATCTCCCGCATGCTCGCCGATCTCAAGCTCGTCACCGGACGCATCGCCATCGACGAGGCCATGCCCTTGAGTCTATACCGCAAGTATTCGGATGCCATGCCCAACGCGCGCTTCAAAGAGCGCTCCGACGACATCCTCAAGCTACGCGCCGTCAAGGATGCCGACGAAATTGCGACCATGAAACGCGCGCAGGACATAGCCTCACAAGCCTTCATGGAGACGATTTCCAACCTCAAACCCGGCATGAGCGAGCGTGACGCCTCGCTCGAGCTCGAATTCGCGATGAAGCGCCTGGGGGCAAGCGAGCTCGCCTTCGCGAACATCGTCGCGAGCGGCCCCAACGGTGCTAAGCCCCATGCCGTTCCCTCCAACCGTCTGCTCGAAGCCGGCGACTTCGTCGTCTTCGACTTTGGCGCACGCGTGGGCGGCTATTGCTCGGACACGACGCGCACGGTGTGCATCGGCGCCGCAAACGACGAGCAGATACGCGTATACGAGGCAGTACGCAGGGCAAACGAATGGGTTGCGGCGAATATCAAGCCGGGCGTGACGGGCGCGAGGATGCACGAGCTGGCCGAAAGCGAACTCGCCAAGGCGGGCTTCGCGAACAAGATGGGGCACTCGCTCGGACATGGCGTGGGCATCGACATCCACGAGCTGCCGCTGCTCTCGCCCACCAACAAGGAGGCGCTTGTCGCGGGCAACGTCGTGACCGACGAGCCGGGCATCTACCTACCAGGTGAGATGGGCGTACGCATCGAGGATTGCGGCGTAGTCACCGAAAACGGCTTCGAGAGCTTCTGCGACATCACGCACGAGCTCATGATGATTGAGTAAGGCATACGCGAGGCGGCGTCCTATCGAGAAGGCCCGCGAAGTGAAACGGCAGAACGGCAAAGCGACCTTGCGAGGACTGTTTGAGCACGCGCCCTTTGCGTGCGAGTTCCGCAGCAGCTTTGCCGTTTTGCCGTTTCGTTCACGAGCGAAGTCCGATCGATAGGACGCCGCCTCGCGTAGGCACCATCAGGAAAGGTGCTCCAAGACCATGTCGACGCCGCGCAGATAGCCTTCCGGCCCGAGCCCCTTGATTTGCCCGATGCATGCGTCGGCGAGCACGGAATGGCGGCGAAACTCCTCGCGCTTCGAGATATCCGAGATGTGCACCTCGACGACCGGCGTGGTGACCGAGCTGATCGCATCGTGCAGGGCGTAGCTGTAATGCGTGTGCGCGCCGGGGTTGTAGACGATGCCGTCATAGACACCCTGGCTCGCGTGGATCTCGTCAATGAGCTCGCCTTCGTGGTTGGACTGGAAGCAATCCATGTCGGCTCCATGCGCGCGCGCATAGGCAACCGTATCGGCCTCGATGTCGGCAAGCGTCGTCGTTCCGTAGACCTCCGGCTCGCGCTGTCCCAGCAAGTTGAGATTTGGCCCGTTCATCAAGAGCAGCTTCATGCCTGACCCCACATCTTCCCGCCGTTTTGCTCGATGAGACGCTCCTTGGCCGCGCACCACGCTCGCAGATGCTCCATGATAATGTCATCGGGAACACTCACGAGCTTCCACTTCGCGATATCCTCGAGCAAGACGAAGCGTATCTGGCCGCCGCGGCACTTCTTGTCGCCCTTCATGAGGTTGAAGAGACGTTCGGCCGGTGCGACCCAGGGGAGCTCCGGTAGTCCCAGACGATCGAGCAGCACATCCGTCGCCTTGACGACTGACACGTCACAACCCAGCACCTCGACAGACAGGCGCGCCGCGAAACGCATGCCCTCGGCAACGGCGCGGCCATGCGCGATGGTACCGTAACCGGCAGCGTTCTCGATGGCATGCGCGAGCGTGTGACCGTAGTTGAGGCACTCGCGCACACCGGCGGATTCGGTGCTGTCGGCACTCACCACGGAAGCCTTGAACTCGGCGGTCATATAGACGATTTCCTCGAGGAGCTCGGTATCATGGGAAACGAGGCCGTCAGCGTTGTCGCGCAGCCATTCGAAGAAGGAGCGGCGCGGGGCGACGAAGGAGCTCTTGGCGATCTCGGCAAAGCCGTTTGCCCAGTCCTCGTCGAGCAGGGTCTTGAGGCAGCGGATGTCGGAGCATACGAAGATGGGCTGGTGGAAGGTGCCGACGAGGTTCTTGCCGGCCTGCAGGTTGACGCCCGTCTTTCCGCCGATGGAGGAATCCACCATGGCGAGTAGCGTCGTGGGAACCTGGATGAAGTCGATGCCGCGCATGTAGGTGGAGGCGACGAAACCGGCCAAATCGCCCACCACCCCGCCGCCACAGGCGACGATGAAGTCGTCACGCGTGAAGCCGTAGCGCGCGACGGCCTCCCACAGCTCGTTTGCCAGCTCGACTGACTTCGAGTTCTCGCCCGGTGGGACGAGCAGGTCGTAGACCTCGAATCCGGCCTCCTCCAGGCGCTTCTTCACGAGCTTTCCGTAGGCGGGCCCCACGTTCTCGTCTGATATGACGAGTGCGCGCTTGCATTCCTTGAGATCACGCGCCGTCGACGAGAGCGCGGAAAGCGCCCCGCTGCCGATGCGGATGTCGTAGACGTGCCCGCTCGGCAGTGCCACGTGGATGATGCGGTCCCTGCTCATAGCAGCCCCTCCCGTTCGAGAGCCTTTTTGCATTGGTTGGCGACCTGGTAGACGGTCTTGCCCGATGACTTGATGGTGATGTCGGCCACCTCGCGATACCACGGCATGCGCTCCGCGTATATCTCCTCGACGGGGCGCTCGCCCGAAAGCAGCGGGCGGGTCGTGGGGTTCGAGATGCGCCCGATGGCCTCCTCGAGAGGAACGTCAAGGAAGATGACCGTGCCCAACGACTCGAGTATGGGGCGATTCGCCGGATTGCAGACGATGCCTCCCCCGCACGAGATGATCGAACGCCCTTCGTACTTGAGCCCGGCAAGCGTCTCGGTCTCGATGCGGCGAAAGCCCTCCTCGCCCTCTTCGGCGAAGATGCGGGGGATCTTGCGATGCTGAATGGCCTCGATGCGGTAGTCGACGTCGATGAGCGACAGGCCCGTGATCGCGGACAGCCGACGCGAGACGCTCGTCTTGCCCGAACCCATGAATCCCACGAGCAGGATGTGGTCGTTGCAGGTTTCGCGCGTCATAAGGCTATGCGCTCCCGATACGCGTCGCAAGCGGCGATGACGTCGTCAACCACGTCAGCGCCGAACTTCTCGAGATAGGCATCGGCGAGCACGAAGGCGATCTCGGCCTCGGCCACGACGGCGGCGGCGGGCACCGCACAGACATCGGAGCGCTCCTTGGATGCCTTGACGGGCATGAGCGTGTCGGTGTCGACCGTGTCAAGCGGCTGCATCATGGTCGGGATGGGCTTCATCGCGCAGGCCATGACGAGGGGCTCGCCCGTGGTCATGCCGCCTTCGAGGCCGCCGGCGTTATTGCTCGCGCGGGTAAAGCCAGTCGCCTCGCTATAGTAAATGGAATCATGCACGCGAGAGCCGGGACGTCGTGCCGCCTCGAAACCGAGACCGAACTCCACGCCCTTGATGGCGGGAATCGAAAACGCCGCGGCACCCAGACGGGAAGTCAGGCGGGCGGGACCCGACGCGTAACTTCCGAGCCCCGGGACAAGCCCCTCGGCGATGACGACGAACTCCCCGCCCAGCGACTCGCCCTTGGCGCGCGCATCGTCGATGAGCTCCTTCATGGCGCGGGTCGTCGTCTCGTCAGGGCAGCGGCACTCCGAGGCCTCGATGGCCGCGCGTTCGGCGGACACGTCCTTCGGAAGCTCGACGGAACCAATGCGACGCACGTAGGAGTAGACCTCGACGCCAAGTTCCGCGAGTAGCGCCTTGGCGATACCGCCGGCCGCGACGCGTGCGGCGGTCTCACGTGCGCTCGAGCGCTCGAGAATGTCGCGCGCGTCATCTGAGGCGATCTTGAGCATGCCCACGAGGTCAGCATGGCCGGGGCGCGGACAAGTCTCGCGTTTCAGGTCGGTCGGAGCGTCACCGTCCACGGCCATGCGGTCGGTCCAGTTGGCGAAATCATCATTCACGACCTGCAACGTGATGGGCGTACCAAGCGTCTTGGAGAACCGCACGCCGGAGAGGATGCTCGCGGTATCATGCTCGATCTTCTGTCGACCACCACGACCGTAGCCGCCCTGACGACGCGCAAGATCGCGATTGATCGCCTCGATGTCGATGGATACGCCAGCGGGAACGCCCGTCACGATGGCCGTGAGTGCCGGCCCGTGCGACTCGCCTGCTGTGACAAACTCCATGCCTCTCCCCTTCCCTATGCGCCTTGCTCGGCCTTGCGCGCCTCGAGCTCCTCGCGGGCGAGCACGAGATTCATGGCGGCAATGGCGCATTCAATCATACCCTCATCGGGTGGATTCGTCGTGAGACGCTGCATCTGCATGCCGGGCCACAAGATGACGCGCACCAGCTTATTATCCGGATGCGAGCCAGCCCATTTGACGGTGACCTCGTAGGAAACGCCGGCGATGATGGGCAACAGGACGATGCGCGTGACCATGATGAGCACGAAGCGCAACGGCCCGTCGGTAACGCCCGTGAGATCGACAAGCGCGTTGATGGGCTGCCCCAGCACCGTGTAGACGAAGATGGCGATGAGCATGACCATGATGATGAAGGCAGTGCCGCAGCGCACGTGCAAACGTGGGAAGCGCATCGCAACGCCAGGATCGAGGACCTCACCATGCTCGTAGCAATGGATGGTCTTGTGCTCGGCACCGTGGTAGCTGAACATGCGCCGTATATCCTTCATCAAGCTGATAAGCCAGATGTAGACGATGAAGATCGCGACGCGCACGATGCCATCGAAGATGTTCCAGGCAACCGAGTTCATGCTCTCCTCGCCCAGCACGAGATTGCTCAGCGCCGCGGGCAAGACGACGAAGATGACGATGCCGAGTACGATGCCGACAATCATCGAAATGGTCATGAGGGCGCCCGTGCCGCCCGACTTCTTGTCGGCGTCAAGCTCGTTCGCGTCGTCGGATTCTTCCTCGTCCCACTCATACGCATGCTCGCTCGATATGCCAAGCGCTTTGTAGCCGAGCGCGAGCGATTCGACGAACGCCGTGCAACCCCTGATGACGGGCCAGTACATCCACGCGTTCTTCTTGCGACCGGATGCCAGGTCGTGTTCCTCGGTGTAGATGCTACCATCGGGCGTGCGCACGGCAACCGCCCAGTTGTAGCGACCGCGCATCATGATGCCCTCGATGAGGGCCTGCCCACCGATATGCGTCCGCGTCCGGACGTCCGAATCGGCCTCGAATGCCTTGCGTGACTCGCCCAAGGACTACAGCTCCACTCTATCCCAGGGATTGCCGCAGGTCATCTTGCCTTCGGGGCATGCGCCCTTCACGCAACCGGGACCAGCCTGCGCGAAGATGAGCGGCGCAGTGGGACGCACGAGCTCGAGCATGCGGCAAGCAACCTCACGAATCTCCCATTGGGCGCGATTGCAGCAACGCAGCTCGAAGAAGTGGAGCAGCTCGCGAATGTTCATGGTCACGACGATCTTGGTTTCGCAAGCGTTGGGAAGCAGATAGCGCGCATCCTCGGCGGGAACGCCGCGCTCGACGAGATCGGCATAGGCCGCGAAGGCGGCACGCACGGCAGCATCATATTCCTCGGCGGCACCTGCTTCGACGACGGAGTCGGGAACGATGAACTCCGGCTCTTCCCTGAAGGTCACGTAACGCTGCGACTGCTGGTTGTAGGAAGCAAGACGATGCCGGACGAGCTGGTGCGTCATCGCGCGTGAGACGCCATCGATGGCAAAGGTATAACTCGCATGCTCGAGAGTCGAGAAGTGGCCGCTCTCGAGAATGGTGCGCAGGACCTTCTCGATGCGCTCCTCGGACAGGGTCTCCATGAGCTCGGCAGCCCCCACGGGCGCATAGCACAGGCGTGCCGCCGTCGCGACGGCGCGTTGCGGATCTGGCGTATGGTAGAGCAGTTCGACGTTCATGGAGCGTCCTTTCGATTGGCTGCGCGCGAATCATCTTTCGCGCATCCGTTCAGGCCATACTAAAAGAAAAGACACCACCCCGTGAAGGGATGACGACCAGAAATACCAAAACGTCAGAATTCGCTTGTGGATGGGATTGACAGCTGCTCATCGATTCGCGCAATGGCAAGATAGAGTTCGGGAGCCATGAGGAAGAATCTCTCGTCGCTCTTTGTCACGGGATAGAGCAGCTCACCGAGCTGAGCGAAAAGCGCATGTCTCTCGGCATCGAGCTCTACGGGCGTGCACGTCAGACGCGAATGTCCCGTCTCATCTTCGGGTCGTGCCGCCGTCCGTGATTGCGTGTGCTCACTCCCCATGCCCGACTGGCCTCTCATCCGCATATCGGCATCCGCACCCGAGCCGATAGGCCACGTGCAAATGTTGGCATATGTACCAACAACGATGCAATGCTATCACATACGCTGAATGAATGGATGCAAGCTGCCAGCAGAACAGGCGCCTAGTCGGCGCGAGAATCAATGAGCTCAGAAGGACGCAGGGTCTTTCTCTGAGAAAGCTCGCCCAGATGGTCAATATGGATTACGCCTACATCTGCAATATCGAGAGCGGACAGGCCAACCCGACCCTCGATGCACTCTCCAAGATCGCCGCAGGTCTCGACGTCGAGGTCATCGAGCTCTTCGAGTCCCCTTCCAACATCGACTACGCGATGAGCAAGGTCGACTAGGGTACAAGACGAACCCAACGCGACGGCGATGCCGTGCCTCGTCCTCCCCTACCGGATGAAGCCCATCCTCTCGGCAGGCTCCTTGAGCGGCAGACCGCCGACTTCTTTCTCTCGCGCGATGGCGCGCATGAGGAACGCCATGTTACGTGCGAGCGTGCGCATCTGCTGCAGGCCCTCGGCGTCTTGAGCCGCCTCGCCCTTCTCGCGGCCATATACGCCGTTCCAGTACTGACCCGACGCGATGGGCATGCCCGAAATGCCGAAGTACTTGTTCACCTCGTCCCAGGTGGCCTCGATACCGCCTCGACGCGCCACGGCCACGGCGCAGCCGACCTTCATGGTCTTGTCCACACTTCCCGTGGAGTAGAACAACCTGTCGAGAAAGGCGATTGGCGTGGCGTTGGCGCTCCCGTAGTACACGGGCGTGCCGACGACCAGACCGTCTGCCTCGGCGAGTTTGGGGGCGACCTCGTTCACGAGGTCATCGAACACGCACTTGCCGAGCTCCGCGCACTTGGAACAGGCAATGCAGCCGCGAATGTCCTTGTTGCCGACTTGCACGGTCTCGACCTCCACGCCTTCCTCGGCAAGAGTCTTCTCCATTTCCGCCAGGGCAATGGACGTGTTGCCATCAGGCCGTGGACTTCCGTTGATCATCAGAACCTTCATGATGGTCCCTCTCCTTCTCATTGCGCGTCAAGTTCGGCAGTCGTGTGCGTCGTGCCCTTCGTAACGGCCGCACGTGTCAATGCCTCTCATGTGATCTTGCGACCATCGGCGTGGTCGTTACCCTCTGCAAAGGCCCGATTTGGGATACCACTGCTTGCGGGCCTCGATGAGCCCGACGAGTTGCTGCTTTTCCTCGTCATCGAAATCAACGCTGGCCCTCACCTCGTCGGCGAGCTTATCGAGCATCTCTATCGCTCCATCGAGCTTGGGAGCCGGGCAGCATGGACGACAGAAGAAGCGAATCCAGTACGTGTCCTTTTGCATGTCGTCGTAGAGTTCCCGGAATGATGATGCCCCCTGCGTCGGGCTGATCTCGCATGCGTCCACGTTTTGCTCCTTGCTCATCGTAATCATTGTTCCTGGTCATTCTATAACGAACGATGCATCTACGCGAACAGCTCGGCCGTCTCCTCCATGCGCTCGACGATCTTGACGCCGAAGGGACAGTTGGGCTCGCAACTGCCGCATCCGATGCAATCCGAGGCGTTCTTGTCCAAGGCGAGGTAATGCTCGCGGATACCCGTGGGAACCTTTTCCTGCGCCATCTTCGCTACGCACCGAGCTCGGCGGTCGTGTACGTGCCATAGCCTTCGTAGCGATAGCTCGCGTCGATACCTTTCATGTAGACCTGGCGATCATCGATGCGGTCGGTCAACGCCTCCGCAAGAAGCGCCTTGATCTCGACGTCCTTCAAGGGGCTGCGCTCCATCGCGGAAAGGTAGTCTTCCTTGCCCACGCGACTCCAATCCACCACGACGCCGAGCTCACGTCTCAAGATCGCGTCGAGCCAGATGCGCATGCTCCTACCGTTTCCCTCCCTGAAAGGATGGGCGACGTTCATCTCGACGTATTTCTCGATTATCTCGTCAAAGGTCGATTGCGGCATCCTATCTATCGCCGCAAGCGCATCATCGAGATAGAGCACGGAGGCGAAGCGAAAACCGCCTTTTGCGATGTCGACAGTCCGCATCTGACCAGCAAAGTCATAGATATCCTGGAAAAGCTGCGCGTGAACTTGCGCAAGACCTGCAAACGTCCCGATTTCGAATTCATCGGACATACCGCTCTCGAAGAGCTCGAGCGCTCGCATCTTGCTGAGCTTCTCCTCCTCGTGAGCCAACTCAATATCATCTTGTATGCCGAGCTTGTTCTCGAGAGCCATGCGTTCCTCGTCTTCGAAAAAATACGTCTCGAATGTCCCCTGCAGGTATCATCGAAAGCACGACGAGATTATACCTCTCGTTCGGCCTGGCCACGCTGCGAGAGGACCAGGCCCGCGATGGTGAGCGCCAATCCGGTGACGATGGGCACGGTGAGTGGCTCGCCCAGCAGGATGATCGAGGCGGTCGCCGTGATGGCGGGGACGAGGTAGATGTACGTCGTCGAGACCACGGCGCCGAGCCTGCGCACCGCCACGTTCCAGGTTACGAAGCACGCCGCGGAGGCGACCAGTCCCAGGAAAAGCAGATTCGCGACATTATCCCAGGCAAGCGCCTCGTGCACCGCAGGCAAATCACCACCGAACAGGACGCTTGTCGGGATGATGAAGACGAGACCCCAGAGAAAGGTGCGCTTGGTGGACGCGATGGTCTCGTAGCCAAGTTCGCTTGACCAGCATCGAGTAGACGGCCCAGACGACGGCAGCCAGGAGAGCGAGCAGGTCACCGAGGTATGAAAGGCCGCCAAAGGCCGACATCGCGTCCTCGCCACCCGTGCTCACGCCGACAAGCACGAGACCACCCATCGCCAACAGAAAGCCGATGACGAAGCGCACGTTCAGGGCGGAGCGGTCCCCACGTGTCATCGCGATAATCGCCGTGAACAACGGCGAGGCCGCCACGATGACACCCACAGCCGTCGCCGTCGTGAACACAAGTGCGATGTTCTCGAGCAGATAATACGCGGCGATGCCCGTCGCTCCGGCAAAGACGAAAAGCCATTCGTGACGGCGCTCATGCAGGTGCATGATGTGCGGGCGTAGGATACAAAGCGCGATCGTGCCGATGACGAAGCGAATCGCCAGGATCTGCAATGGTGTGAAATCGACGAGGAGCACCTTGGTCGAGACAAAGGTAAGACCCCAGACGAGGATGGTGAACAACGCGATGAGATGATACCTCACTGAACGTCGCCTCCGGCGGCCATCGCACGATAGGCAGCGGGCGTCGAGCCGATACGCTGCTTGAAGGCACGTGTGAGATGGGCTTGGTCGGAAAAACCGGTTGCAGCCGCCACGTCAGCGGGACTCACTCCGCGGACAAGAAGATCGCGAGCGCAATCGACCCGCATCGAGAGAAGATGCTGGGATGGCGTAATGGAGAACTCTCGCCTATATGCCCTGATGAGCGCATACTCCGAGATTCTCTCCCGTTGCGCGAGATCCCCCACCACGACAGGGTCTGCCATGTGGCCACGAAGGTAGGCGTACGTCCTTAGCGCGGCCTCACGATTGCGCCGCGGGACCGATGCTATCGATTCCGCCACACCACCCCTCGAAAGGGCATCTCGCAAGGCGATCAGCGCATCCTCGGCCCCATGTCTGTCGGCAGCGCGTTCCACGGCATCCGCAAACACCGTGAACGCATCACGCGCACCACAGTTTCTCAGAACCGGACCAGCAAGTTTTGTCGAGCCAAACGCGCGCGCGGGCAAGGCGAAGCTATCGTACGCGAAGGCCCCTTCCCCACTCTGAACGCACCCGTGCACGTCACCAGGATTGAACACGACGACATCACCGGATACGAGCGCGTATGTCTCGCCATTGCACTCGAGCATCCGCGCTCCACGACGAATGAGGCCGATGACGTAATGACTGTGGGAATGGGACACGAACGGCTGCAGAAACCCCTCGTAAGTCCTCCGCTCGCCTTCGACATGGCGCAGCGGCGTAACCACGCACGAGGGACTCGCTTGCGTCGGGCTGACCACCCTGCCTTTTCCGATATGAACCATGCCGTGCCATTCCAGTCAACATGCTCGCCTTTGCCAATGTCTCGCAAGCATACTGCCATAACGAGAAGCATTCTTGAACGTAATTGCACCTGCAACAAAAAACGCCGCCCCGAACGGGACGGCGTTTCGAGCTTCTTTGGATGCGAGAGTTACTCGGCACTCTCCTCGGCAGCAGCTTCCTCGGTAGCCTGCTCGGCCTCGGCGGCTTCCGCAGCAGCCTCGGCGACCTCGGACACGCCCTCTTCTTCCTTGGCCTCGTCCTCGGCGGCAGCAGCTTCCTGCTCGGCCTTCTCGGCTTCACGAGCGGCCTTCTCCGCGTACTTCTTGGCACGCTCTTCCTTGGCGGCCTGCTTGGCAGCGCGCTCCTCGGCGGCCTTGGCGGCCTTCTCGGCGGCGGCAGCCTGCTTGGCGGCCTTCTCGACTGCCTTGCGCTCCTTGAGCTGGTCGGCGGCGGAACCGAACTTGTTGGAGAAGCGCTGGACGCGTCCGCCGGTATCGACGAACTTCTGCTGGCCCGTGAAGAACGGGTGGCACTCGTTGCACAGGTCGACGACGAGCTCGGGCTTGGTCGAGCGGGTCTTGAAGGTGTTGCCGCAGCTGCAGCGCACCGTGCACTCTACGTAATCGGGATGGATATCGGGTTTCATTCTTGCTCCTTTGGTATGCCTTAGTTTCCGACCAAGGCTCAAAACAGTCTAAAGTATGATACCAGCAGCGAACGTACATATCCAGTCCCAATTTCCAAGTACGGTCACCGGCAGATTGCGTCGGCGTTTCTGCTCAAATGGGTGTACCCTTTGGGCGAAGAGCGTCAGTCCGGGGAGCATGGGCCATGGCCGAGAGACGATATCGAAGCGGCAGAAACCAAGACGATTCGCGTCGTCCTCCATCACGTCCTGACGCCCAGGCGCATCGAGCGTCTCACTCCCCCTCTCCGGCCCCTTCCCCATCGCAACGACGGCGCAATGCCCCGAATAGCCCCGACAAACGCGCCACGCATGCACATGTGGACAGACCGCGCCAGGGGAGCGCACGTCCCCAAACCGCCATCTACGAACAGCGTCCCACGCGCAATACGCAACGCCAGCGAGATTCGCAATCCCCCCGGACGGTACGCGAGCGCCAGCGCTATCAGAATGGCAAGCGCAGCCAGCGACAGCAGTCGCACCGCTCCCCCAACGCACGTCCGCCACGCAACCGCTTTTTGCTTGTCGTTCCCGTACTCGTCGTCATCGCACTCGCCTGCATCGTGTGGTTCTTCGCCTGTTCGAACGATGGCGCGAACACGGGTCAGGATCCGTCTACCACGACGAGCACGGCACAGCAGGCTGCGGATGCGTCCATGAACGCATCCTCTTCGCACCCCGCCGCCACGATGCTCACCGGTAACGCGCAGGATCGAGCCGCGACCAGCGAGAGCGCAAATGACGTGAAGCCCACCGAGAAGGTTGTCTACCTCACCTTCGACGATGGCCCCTCCGAGCATACGCAACAGATTCTCGACACACTCGATGCCTACGGAATCAAGGCGACATGGTTCATCCTCGGCAACACTGGTCACATCGATACCGTGAAAGAAATCTGGGAGCGCGGCCATCAAGTTGGCCTGCATTCGAGTGAGCACGATTACGATTACATATACGCAGATCCCGCCAATTTCGTGGCCGACATCGAGAAGGTGGGATCGGCCGTAAGCGAGCGCATCGGCTTCATGCCGACGCTCATCCGCTTTCCGGGTGGCAGCGCAAACGGCTATAACGCCGGACGCACTGACGCGTTCAGGCAAGCGGCGGCCGAGCATGGCTGGCATTACTTCGACTGGAACGTGAGCATCGGCGACTCGACTCAACCGCCCGCATCGGTCGAAACCCTCGTGGGTAACATCGAACGCGAGGCAGAAGGCTGCAACTCCTGCAACGTGCTCATGCACGATTCGGACTTCAAGCCGACGACGCCCGACGCGCTTCCCCAGATCATCGAGTACTTTATCGACGAGGGCTATAGCTTCGACGTCATCGGGGCAGATAGCTTCGGGTATCACTTCTAGCCACTTTGCCCCACCAAGACGATGACGCCCCGGCCCGCAATGGGCCGAGGCGTCACGTCAACGCATCGTATGCGCGCGTATCGCTAGAGGCTTTGCGCGGCCTTTGATGCCTTGCGAGCGGACTTGATGAGGAACTCGCGATTGGTCTCGGTCGCCTTGAGCGACGAGACGAGCATCTTCATGGCGCGCTCGGTGTTGTTCATATTCGCGAGCAATCCGCGTACGCCCCAGATGAGCGGCGCCTCCTGCGGGTCGATGAGCAGCTCCTCCATGCGCGTGCCGCTCGTCACCGGATCGATGGCGGGATAGATGCGCTTGTCGGCAAGCGTGCGGTCGAGCTTGAGTTCCATGTTGCCCGTGCCCTTGAACTCCTCGAAAATGACCTCGTCCATCTTGGAACCCGTGTCGATGAGGGCCGTGCCCAGGATGGTGAGCGATCCGCCGAACTCGATATTGCGGGCAGCACCCAGGAACTTCTTGGGCGGATACAGGGCCGTGGAATCGACGCCACCGGAGAGGATGCGCCCGCTGGCGGGCTGGCCCAGGTTGTAGGCGCGCGCGAGACGCGTGATGGAATCGAGCAAGATGACGACGTCCTGACCCATCTCGACGAGTCGCTTGGCACGTTCGATGACGAGCTCGGCGACGGCGATGTGGTTTTCGGTGGGCATGTCGAAGGTCGAGGAAATGACCTCGCCGTCGATGCTGCGCTCCATGTCCGTGACTTCTTCGGGCCGCTCGTCAACGAGCAGGCACATGAGGTGGACGTCGGGGTTGTTGGCGCTGATGGCGGCTGCGATGTCCTTGAGGACGGTCGTCTTGCCGGCCTTAGGCGG
>UQUH01000027.1 GCA_900544245.1 uncultured Coriobacteriaceae bacterium
GCGTGCTCCCGCCCGCGACATGCGCAAACGTCGAAAGCCCGCGCTCGATTCTGTCGATGGGACCGGTGTTCCCGCTCACCGCCGCATAGACGAAGAACGCGGAGAACGCGATGCAAATGACCGATATGACGATGAATGCTCCCTTGAGAATCTTTCCCAGGACCTTCACGTACAACTCCAACCTGCGCCATGCGCTGCCATCGATTTTTGTCTCATGCGAATGCTAGTATATTTTGCACGCAAATGAGGAGCCTTGATGAAGACCGAAGATTTTGATTACAAATTGCCCGAAAAGTTCATAGCCCAAGAGCCCGCCATACCGCGCGACTCCTGCAGGCTCATGGTCGTGCGCCGTGACGGAAGTCTCGAGCATCGCGTCTTTCGCGAAATCGGCGAGTACCTGCGCGCGGGAGACCTGCTCGTCGTCAACGAGACGCGCGTCCTGCCGGCGCGCCTGCTCGGTCACAAGCAGGGTACGGGCGGCGCGGTCGAGACGCTTTTGCTCGACAAGGTCGAAGGCGCGCCAGATACCGATGATGAGCAGACGTGGAATTGCCTCGTCAAGCCCGGCAAGCGCCTCAAGCCCGGCGTGCATGTCGAATACGAGCACGAGGGTGCGGTCGTGCTGGAAGGTGAGGTGCTCTCCATCGATCCGGCCAACGGTTCGCGTTCGGTGCGCTTCACCGCACCCGGCTTCACGAGCGTGGACGCGGCCATCCATCTTGTGGGGCACACGCCGCTGCCGCCCTACATCAAGGGCTACGCTGGCGACGAGGAGCTGTACCAGACGGTGTACGCGCGCAACGAGCGCAGCGCCGCAGCGCCCACGGCCGGCCTGCACTTCACGCCCGAGCTCCTCGACCAGCTGCGCGACGCGGGCGTGAACATCGCCTACGTCGACCTCGAAGTCGGGCTCGACACCTTCCGCATCGTGAGCGAAAGCGACCCGCTCGACCACGAGATGCACACCGAGCTCTACACGGTGCCCGCGGCGACGGTCGAGGCCATCGAGCAGACCAAGGCAAACGGCGGGCGCGTCTTCGCCGTCGGCACCACGTCCGTGCGTTCGCTCGAAAGCGCCGCAGCCAGCGGAGCGCTCGCGCCCTGCACGCGCGCGGCAACCAACCTCTACATCCTGCCCGGTTACGAGTTTCGGGTGTGCGATGGCATCATCACCAACTTCCACGTGCCCAAGAGCACGCTCATGATGCTCGTGAGCGCGTTCTCGGGGCGCGATACGATCATGGCCGCCTACGAGACCGCCAAGGCCGAGGGTTATCGCTTCTTCAGCTTCGGCGATGCGATGCTGTTACTGTAAATGCCGAATGAGGCGATGCCCCTCTCTCTACGTCCTGCAATGCAACGTGATATAGCGCTAATAAGGAGTCACACGTGTTCGAATACGATCTGATAACGACTGATCCCGGATGCGCGGCGCGATTGGGCCGCCTGCATACGCCACATGGCGACATCGAGACGCCGATCTTCATGCCCGTGGGCACGCAAGCCACCGTCAAGGGCATCGTCAATGCCCAGCTCGAAAGCTTGCACGCGCAGATCATCCTCGCTAACACCTACCACCTCTACCTGCGACCCGGCATCGACATCATCCGCGAAGCCGGCGGCATCCACGGGTTTATGCACTGGGACCACCCCGTGCTCACCGACAGCGGCGGCTTCCAGATCTTCTCGCTCGCCGATACGCTTGAGCTCGATGCCGATGGCGTGAACTTCCGCTCCATCGTGGACGGTTCCAAGCACCGCTGGACGCCCGAGGACAACATGCGCGTTCAGGAAGCCATCGGCGCGGACATCATCATGCAGCTCGACCAGTGCACGCATTATCCCGCCGCCAAGGAAGAGGTCGCAGCCGCCGTCGAGCGCAGCGCCAACTGGGCCGCGCGTTGCAAGGCAGCGCACACGCGCGAGGACCAGGCGCTATTCGGCATCGTGCAAGGCGGCGTCTTCGAGGATCTGCGCCTCGAGAGTGCCCAGCGCGTAAGCGAGCTCGACCTGCCGGGCTACGGCATCGGCGGCTATTCGGTGGGCGAGGACCACGAGCTCATGCTCGCCCAGCTCGGCAACGTGACCGCGGCGCTGCCGGCGCATAAGCCGCGTTACCTCATGGGCGTGGGCAACCCCACCACCCTCGTGCGCGCGGTGGCCCTCGGCGTCGACATGTTCGACTGCGTTTTGCCCACGCGCACGGCGCGCATGGGCACAGCGTTTTCGAGCACGGGCCGCATGAACATGCGCAATGCCAAGTATGCGCGTGACTTCGGGCCGCTCGACGAGCAGTGCACGTGCCCGGTGTGCCGCGAGCATACGCGTGCCTACATTCGTCACCTCGTCAAGATGGACGAGATGCTCGGCGGCATCCTGCTCACCATCCACAACCTGCACTTCCTGCTTGACCTCATGCGCCGCGCCCGCGAAGCGATTGTCGCCGGAGAGTACGCGGCCTTCGAACGTGCGTGGATGGACTCCCCCGCCGCCAACGACTACTAGCCAGCACGCGCTCCAAACAAAAAGGGCCCCGCTTTCGCGGAGCCCTTTAGGCGTCAGTTTATGGGTACCGACTAGGCCTTGGTCACGTTGCTTGCCTGCAGCTTGCCGTTCTGGCCCGTCGTCACCTCGAAGTTGACCTTATCGCCCTCGTCGAGGGTCTTGAAGCCATCCATCTGGATCTCGGAGAAATGCACGAACAGGTCGTCGCCATCCTCACGAGAGATGAAGCCGTAGCCCTTGTCGGGGTTGAACCACTTAACCGTACCTTCAGCCATTTGAAACGCCTTTCGTTTGGCCCCGTTAGGGGCTCCAATACACGCAAGCCGGGCGGCCAAGCCCGGACGAGCGCTAAAACAACGTGCCAATCACGTTATCCACATTCTAGAATAATTAGATTCGGGTCACAAGAAAAACATTACGGCAAAGTCAATATGTTACCTGCGCAACGGCACGCATCGCATGCCTACTCGGCAATTTCGACTTCCTGCACCATCTCGTTCTTGATCCTACCCACGAGCTTCTGAAGCGCATCGATCACGTTGGGGCGAATATCGCCGCCGATGAGCACGTACATGATGTCGTCACCCACCGCGAGCGTACCCTCGTTGAGCCACACGCGCACGTACTCGATACCCGGCCAGGTAAGCGCCTCCTGGCGCGCGGCTTCCACGGCGTCGGCATCATAGCCAAAGTTCATGCCCGTGACCTTGGTGCCGTCATCAACACCCTCGCGCACGAGCTTCTTGGGCAACTCGCGCACCGTGCCGTTGTGGGCAAGGTACATGCCGCAACGCGGGGCGCTCTCGTCTGCCTTGGCCTCGGCAAGCCACTGGTCCATGGATGGTGATTCCTTCATCGCTTCCTCCTCGCAAATGAGACAAATGGACAGGTCATTTGTCTCATTTTCCGCTGATATCATCTGAAATGAGACAGTCGCTCAGAGACACCGTCTCATCATTTCCAACGATTCTATACGTTGCGAGCTATAAAGTCAGCAGGAGTCCGCATATCCGCGCAACGCAAAAGAGGCTGCCGAAGCAGCCCCTTTGTCACCCCATCCCCCGCCGGTAGGATGAACCCACCCTATAAGGTGGGCTCCCACACCGGGCGTTCCAGCTTCCCCACCGTCGTAACGAGGGATACCTTTCCGACCCAAGATCTCGGGATCCCATAGAATTGCCATCGGTCCATCGCAATAAGCCGGTCAGAGGATGAAGCACTACGTACTATACACGGCGCACGTCAAAAGAAACAGTCTTGACAAGTTGCTGTTGCATGCTTGTGCACAAACCGAAAGAAACGATCCGCGACCCGTGAGATAGGGCACAAGACCCTGCGGCGATATGCCCTATTTCCCCTTGAGCTCGACCTTGATCTCGCCAGGTGCTGCGGCATGCTCGCTCGCTTCGCGCACGCGTTTGGCGAGTTCCTCGTCACCGAGCTCATCGACGAGCTCTTCGGAGTCGCGGCCCATCTCGGCATCCGCATGCGAGACATTGCCGTCATCGGGCACGATCGTGACGTAGCTGATGCCACGCTTCTGATCGGCCTTAGCCTGCAGAAACAGCAGCACGAAGCCAATGATGCCGGCGACCGTCGACGCAACCAGAATCGAAAGCTTCGCCTCGGTAACGAGCGTCGCGTCCGCATAGGCGAGGTTCGCAACGAAAATCGCCATCGTGAAGCCGACGCCCCCGAGCACGGCCGCACCCAGCATGTGCTTCCAGGTCACGAACTCGGGCAGCGACGCGATCTTCGTCTTCACCGTAATGAAGCTGAACAGCATGATGCCGATAGGCTTGCCAAACACGAGGCCACAGAACACGCCGAGCACGACGGGCGAGGACGTGACCGTCGCAAGGTCGAGCCCCGTCACCGCCACATCGGCGTTGGTGAGCGCGAACAGCGGCAGGATGAGGAAGTACACCCACGGGTAGAGCTTGTGTTCGAGGCGCGTGGCCGGAGGCACCGCCTGCTTGGAGATCTTGCTCAGGCTCGAGACGGTGGTGATGTAGTCCTTCTGGGCCACGAGCGGCGTCTCGTCACCCTCGTAGAAACTATTGGCCATGCGCAGGCGCCTGTTGGACCAGTCGAAGAAGTTGTCGAGGTTCACGCGCGAGCCCGACGGGATGGCAAACGCGAGCAGCACGCCCGCGATCGTCGAGTGGATGCCCGACGAGAACACGCAGAACCACAGTACGCATCCCACGAGGATGTATGGCACGAGCGAGTAGACGTGCATGCGGTTCATGACGATGAGCGCGACGAACACGATCGCCGCGGCACCTAGCCAGAGCAGGTTGGGACTCTCGCCGTAGAAGATGGCGATGACGAGGATGGCGATGATGTCATCCGCGACGGCCAGCGTCGAGAGGAACACGCGCACGCCGTTGGGCACGCGACTGCCCAGAAGCGACAGGATGCCGAGCGCGAAGGCGATGTCGGTCGCGGTCGGCACGCCCCAGCCCATGAACGCCTCGGGATGCGTCGCGTTGAACGCCAGGTAGATGGCGATGGGCGCGAGCACGCCGCCCAGGGCGCCGAGAATCGGCAGGATTGCCTGCCGGATGTTGGTGAGCTCTCCGGCCGTCATCTCGTACTTGATCTCGAGGCCCACGAGCAGGAAAAACACGGCCATGAAGATGTCGTTGATGATGTGCGCGAACGACATCTCACCATGGAAGGCGCCGATGCCGATGGAGACCTGCGTATGCCAGAACTCGAGGAAGGGACCATGCGCCGGCGTGTTGGCGACGACGAGCGCGACGATGGCGGCAAGGAGCATGATCGCCGCGGCCTTGGTGGACGAGTGCGTGAACTGGATGAGCTGGCGCAGACGCTTGTTACGACCCTGCACCTCGGCGATGAACAGCCCGTCTGGATCGGGATTGTCGGGACCGGGAATGATGGGCGTGTCGGAGAAGTCCTCGTGCTTGTCCGCGTCGTCGTACCCGTGTTGGTTGGTCATCAGAAGCTCCTCGCTTCCTCATGCGAAATAGCAAAAGGGGCAGTCTTTCGCTGCCCCGCGTATCGTCTGCTGGTGCCCGAGGTGGGAGTCGAACCCACACGCCCAGAGGACAACGGTTTTTGAGACCGTCGCGTCTGCCATTCCGCCACTCGGGCACGTGACCGGTATTATGCCATATCCTCGTACTGACTGGGATGCTTCTCGAAGAAGTCGAAGCGCGGCGGCAGCTCCTTGAGCACCTTGCTTCCCGCGGCACGTTCCTCGTCGGTGGCCCAGAAGTCGATGGGCTCGAAGACATGGCACCAGTTGAAGAAGCCGGCATCCCGCGTCGTGCACGGGCCGTCCTTCGGCTCGATGGCGAGATGCTCGAAGATGAGCTCGCAGCCACGCGGAACGATGGGATGCATGAGCAACGTTGCGCACCGCAGATAATGGAAGGCGTCGCGCAACAGCACCTCGACGGCACCCTCGGGCGCGTCTTCGGCAAGCGCGGTGCGGCTCTCGCTCGCCCACCACTTGTTGATGCCGCGCAAGAACTCGTCCATCTGCGCCATCACCGCGTGCATCTCGAAGCAGGCCATGTGCTCCTCGTAGGCGAGCACCGCCCGCTCGCACGCGACACGCACGTCCTCGCTCGGCCCGCCCAAAGGCAGACGACCATCGCAGTGCTTCTGCGCCGTGTAGAAGCACGAGCGTGCAATGCGATTGAAGATGTTGGTGAGCAGCGCGCTCTCCTTGAGAACGGGGTCGGGCGCCTTCTCGTTGGCGTCTGGGTCGAGCACCTTGGGCGAGAAACTCGCGGGCTTCATGCCCAGGCCGAGCGAAATCCAGTGCGCCCGCAGCTGCTCGGACGTGTAATGGTCGAGCAGCTCGGCTGCCATGGGCGGCTTGATCGCACCCGAGCTCGAGGCCTTCTTGCCCATGAAGAGGATGTGGTAGTTGGGAACGAGCGTCGTCTGGCGCAACTCGTCGCCGGTGCCATCGACGTGCGGCTCATGGCCCATCTGCGTCCCCTGCCATAGCGCCGTCTGCGCGACACCGTAGAAGTAGATGTTGTCCTGTCCGATGAACTGGTAGACCCTCGCGTCATCCGAGCACCACCATGTGCGCCAGTCCGTCGCATCGCGGTCGCTCTCCTCGAGCGCCGCCTGCGAGAACGCGATGGGCGCCCACAGCGACTCTGGCCAGCACCACACCGTGGCGTCCGGCAAGGTCCCGTCCAGGTCCGGTGCCTTCACACCCCATTCGATGTTGCCGGTCAGGCGGAAGGGCACAAGCGTCTTGCCCGTGCGGAAGCGCAGGCCGTGAGCATGCATGACCTCGACGGCGCGTTCGCGCTCGGCGATGCTCGCGAACTCCACGCCAAACGAACTCTTGCCCTTCTCGGCAGGCAGCACGGAGTGCGGCGGCAGCTCCGCCTCGATGGCGGAGAAGTCATCAGCGAACTTCTCCTGGATGTAGATGATGGGCGGTGCGAGGAACGACTCGACCTCGTCGACGAGCACGCGACGCGTACCGCACATGCCAGCGACCTGCTCGATGTGCGCGGCGATGAGGTCGTGGAAGCGCGGCAGCTCGAAGTACCAGTTGCTCACCTCGCGCATCTCGGGCGTCTGGCCCGTGAGCGCGGATTTGGGCGCGATGAGGTCGACCGGATCGTACTGGTGGCCCAAGTCGCACTCGTCGGCGTAGGCCTTCTCGGATTTGCAGCCCTGCACCGGGCAACGCCCGATGACCTGACGGCCGTTGAGGAAGGTGCCCGCCTGCGCATCGTAGAACTGCGGCGTGGAGAGCTTCTCGAGCCAGCCGTTATCATAGAGGCGCGTGATGAAGTCGTCGGTCATCTCCTGCTGCTTGACGCCGGAAAGCCCGATGCCGCTTCCCTCGAAAATGTCGAGGCTGATGTCGTAGGCGTCGAGCGCGGCCTTCTGCACGTCGTGGTTCATCTGCACGTAGTCGGCGATGGTCCCGTCGAAGTCGCCGGCCTCGACGAGCTTGCGGTAGCCCTCGTTGATGGGCGAGCCGAAGCAATCGGTACCGCTCACGAACAGCACGTTACCTGCACCGATGCGGTCGCGCAGGAAGCGGGCGTAGACGTCGGCCGGCACGAAGACGCCGGCGATATGGCCAAAGTGGAGGCCCTTGTTGCCGTAGGGCATGCCCGCCGTGACGACGGCGCGCTTGGGAAACTCGGGACGGTTGTGCACGAAGAAGCCTTTCGCTCGAAACATCACACAAATCGTTGATTATACGGCAAGCGATGTGCAATCGGGACGTATGAGACAGATGTACCTGTCCAATGTGTCTCATACGCACATGTCACGCACGTTATAATCCTCCCATGAGCAAGATCGACACCATAGAGAGCATCTCGGACAAACTCGCCGCGACCTCGATCTCGGTCGTGCCCAAGCGCTGCGTCTACATCCGCAACTGGCATTCACGCTGCCGCAGCTGCCTGTCAGCTTGCCAGCACGATGCCGTCAAGCGCTCGCTCGGTCATCTCGCGATCGACTCGGAGCTGTGCACCAACTGCGGCGCCTGCGTGTGCACGTGCCCGACATCGGCCATGAGCACGACCGCGCCGTCGGCTACCGAAATCGTGCGTCAGGCCCGCATCTCGGCCGAGCGCAACGCCGGCAGCGCCGCATTCATCTGCGAGCGCCATGCCCGAGCAGCGGCCGTCGACACGAACCGCGTCGTCGTGCTGCCGTGCCTCAACTATCTCGACGAATATCTCATCACCGGCATGTTCGCACTCAAGTTCAAGCGCGTCATCCTCTTCACCCCCAGCTGCGAGGGATGCGATGTCGATTGCGAGCAACCCTATTTCGAGGAGATGGTTCGCAGCACGCGCGAGCTACTCGACCTGTGGAAGATACCCGGTACCTTCGCCACGCTCGATGAGGTTCCGCCCACCCTCGTACTCGACAAGCCGCAAACGCAAACGCATGTCATCACCTCCGACCGTCGCGAGGCGTTCGAGCAAGCCGGAGCCTCGGCAGTCGAATACGCCTGGCATGCCGTGAGCTCCGCCATCGGCAACCTCACGGGCGAGGCCGCCCCCGATCCGGATGCGCAGATCATCATGAGTCCCGACGAGCGCTTCGATGCCGATAGCTACCGTAGCGTGCGCCTGCTCAGGATGCTCGACGCAATCGGCTCTCATCCAGATGGCGCGACCATCTGCACGCGCTTCTGGGCATCGGTCGACATCGACCCCAATCGTTGCAAGCACTGCGGCGCCTGCGCGCGCATGTGCGTGACCCAGGCGCTCGAGTACCACGTCGATGACGAGCGCCGCGCGACGCTCACGTTCCGGCCCTCGCTCTGCGTGAACTGCCGCCTCTGCCGTGATAGCTGCATCTCTCACTCGATGATCTACTCGACCAGTGTCCCGGCCGCCGACCTCGCGCCCGGTGTCGTCAAGACGCTCTTCAAAGACGAGGAGCTTCCCCAGAAGGGAAGCCCCCGCATCGGCCTATGAGACGATGAGACAGTTGCTCAGGGACGCCGTCTCATCGTCAACCACTGTCTAATCGCGCAGGTCAGAGCAGCGTGAGAGCCGTGACCTCGCGCGTGTTGTCCTTCTCGGTGTACATCACCGACACCCGTGACCCCGGCCCCAAAAACGGCATGTTCTCGTTGGCCGAAATGCTCGCGATGTAGATCTTCGAATCACCGGCGAGCTTGAAGTAGTACCGCGTGTTGCCGTCGAAGACCACGGATTCGATGGCCTCGATCTGTCCGTCGACCGAGGGCAGAATGCCGCTTTCGGCGATGGCGCCCTCGTCGATCTCGACCTGGTCATCGTTGGTGAGCGCCGCGATGTAGGCGTTTTGCGCGTCGGCCACCGTGGAGCCCGTACCGACGATCTGGTACTGCTGCACGTCGACGAACGCGTACATCTTGACCAGGCCCGCCGCGTCCTTGAGCGACAGGAAGTACGTGGGCCTGTCGGCGATGTTGAGCAACAGCGGGAAGGTCGCGTTATAGCTCATCTGCTGGACCTGACCCTCTGCAGACGACATGGCCGAGGATTCGGTCGCACCCGCGCACGTGTAGTAGCGCGGCTCCTTGGTTCGCAGGTTGACGAGCGCGAAGCCGACGAGCGACTCATCGCTGTTGGCGCTCGTCATGCCCGTGTACATGTAGACGTCATCGTTGATCGCCAGGTAGTTGTAACCACCACCGACACCCGACGATGACGAGCTGTCGTTGTTGAACAAGCCGGGCGCGGGAGAGCCCGTGGGCACGAGCACGCCGGTCTGGCCGATGAGCGAGTTGATGAAGCCCGAGCGATACTTGCCGTAGTAGCCGAGCTGCTCGTAGACGAGGTCGGCGGTGAAGACCTTGTCGCACCAATTGGGCACGTCGGCGAGATCGTACTTGGTGGTCTCGCCCGTGCAGGCGTTCACGAGGATGGCGCCATCGTAATCCTCGCCGCCAAACAGCCCGATGCGCATCTTGACGGTGGGCACGATCCAGTACGGCTCGCCCTCGTCGTTGAGCTCGAAGGCCGCCTCGCCGAAGATCTCGAACGGGAACTGGAAGCGCACGTAGCGATACAGGTAGTTGTTGAAGTGCTCGCCCGTGGAGATGTGCATGTAGTGGCCCTCGGGCAGGCGCACGAGCTGCGTGTCCTGCGTGGCCATGTTGACCGTGACGAAGCCGGGCAGGCCCTCCCACGTGTTCATGATCCACTTGATGGGGTCGGCGTAGATGAGCGGCGAGACGCGATAGGGCTGGCTCTCGTAGTTGATCTGCGTGTAGGCATCCGGTCCCTCGTCGATGGCGAACTGGCTGACCAGGTCGCTCATCTCGCCGATGGTGCGCGAACCGAGGCGCACGGCCGTGTCACGGTCGACGACCGGCACGCTCTTCATCGAGATCTCGGAGATGTCCTCGGCAAAGTTTCCTTCCTTGACCTCGAGCAGACCCGAATACGCGCGTGCGTTGAAGAGCGGGGAGCTCGCGATCTGCCCGACGAAGATGCCGAGGAAGAGGAAGATGACGACCGCGATGATCCAGAACAGCCAGCTGCGCTTGGGCACGGCCGACTTGTCGCCATCGGCCTTGGCCTGCTTGCGTGCGGCACGGCGCTCGCGAAACTTGAAGATGTAGCCGAGCCCCTCGCGGTTGATGCCCTCGATGAAATCGGAGATGAAGCTGGTCGACGCATCATGCGCACGCGGGATGCCAAAGCACACGGCGATGATGATGAGGCACCAGATCAGGAAGTTCCAGAACTGCACGCTCTGGATGTTGATGGGCGGGATCGTCACGTAGTAGAGGATTCCGATGACCACGATCGTGATGATCAGCGGAATGACGACCGTCTTCTTCACGTTCTTTTCCATGCGCTCGCTCTCTCTTCGAAAACGGGACAAATGGACAGGTCACTTGTCCCATTATCATCCGGTACCGTCATAAAATGAGACAATTGCTCAGAGACGTTGTCTCATTTTCATCATACACGAGCGAGGAGCGTTTTCGCCCACGCGCTCTGCTGATGCCGAGTCGTTACCTGCCGTCCGTGAGGCGCTTGGTCGCAGCCTCGATCTGGCGTTGCGACATGTTCGACGAACCCTCGATCGAGATGTTGGCAGCCTTGTTGGTCTCGAGGTCACGTGCCGTGACGTGCACGATGCCGTTGGCGTCGATTTCGAAGGTGACCTCGACCTGCGGCTTCTTCATCCCCAGGCGCAGGCCGCCCAACATGAACTTGCCCAGCGACGTGTTCTCGCTCGCCTTGGGGCTCTCGCCTTGCAGCACGTTTATCTCGACGGTGGTCTGCATGGGCGAGACCGTCGTGTAGATGTCGCTCTTCGTGGTCGGCAGCGTCGAGTTGCGCGGGATGAGCACCGACATGACATCACCCACGACCTCGATGCCGAGCGAATGCGGCGTCACGTCGAGCAGTAGCAGACCACCCACGTCACCGGCCAGCACGCCGGCCTGCAGGCAGGCGCCGAGCGCGACGGACTCGTCGGGATTGATCGACTCGGACGGCTCCTTGCCCGTGAGCTCGCGTACCGCGCGCTTGACGGCGGGAATGCGGCTCGACCCGCCCACCATGAGCACCTTGCCTATGTCGCCGGGCCCCATGTGCGCGTCGGCCAGGGCACGCTTGCACGGCCCCATCGTGCGCTCGACCAGATCCGCGGTCAGGCGCTCGAACTCGTCGCGCGTGACCTGCGTCTCGAAGTGCAGGGGCTGTCCGCCGTCGCTAGCCAGAAACGGCAGGTTGACCGTCGTCGTGGAAACCGACGAGAGCTCGCGCTTGGCCGCCTCGGCAGCCTCGGTCAGGCGGTTCATCGCCGCCGGGTCGCGCGAGATGTCCACGCCGTACTGCGCCTTGAAGCGCCGCAGCAGCTCCTCGACGAGACGCGCGTCGAAGTCGTCTCCGCCCAGGTGGTTGTCGCCGGCCGTGGCGAGCACCTCGATCACGCCGCCGTTGATGGAGAGCACCGAGACGTCGAAGGTGCCGCCGCCCAGGTCGTAGACCATGACGGCCTTGTTCTCCTCCTTGTCCACGCCGTAGGCAAGCGCCGCAGCCGTGGGCTCGTTGACGATGCGCTGCACGTTGAGCCCGGCGATGACGCCCGCGTCCTTGGTCGCCTGACGCTGCGCGTCGGTGAAGTACGCGGGCACGGTGATGACCGCATCGGTGACCGGCTCGCCCAGGTAGCTCTCGGCGTCCTTCCTGAGCTTGGCGAGGATCATGGCCGAAATCTCCTGCGGGAGGTACTTCTGCCGGTCGATGCGGATGGGCTTGGTCGAACCCATCTGGCGCTTGATCGAACCGATGGTGCGCTCGGGGTTCATGGCGGCCTGGCGCTTGGCGACCTCACCCACCAGGCGCTCGCCCTTCTTCGTGAACGCGACGACCGAAGGCGTCGTGCGCGAGCCTTCCGCATTGGCGATGACGACGGGATGCCCGCCTTCCATCACCGCAACGCAGGAATTCGTCGTACCCAGGTCGATGCCGATGAGTCTGCTCATTGATACTCCTCCACGTAACGTGCGATGAATGCGGCCGAGGTGGGTGTGCACAGCTCGCCTTCCAGGCGCGGCTCGGCCAGGGGGATGCGGTAGCGCTCGAGAATGGCCGCGGTCGCGGGCGCGGGAATGTCGAGCACGCCATGGGCGCATTCGATCTTGCCGCTGCCGACCTGCACCCTCGAGGCGATGACCTTGCCGGGGCCAATCTGCTCGATGGCAGCGCACATGCCGAGGATCTCGCGTACGGTCATCCCGAGGCCGACCTCGTGAAAGTGCGTCTCCTCGATGGCGCAACCGTGCACCTGCGCCTCGGCCTGCGCTAGGATGCGGTACACCTGCTTTGCCTCCTCCTTGGTCCAGTCGCTGGCCACCGACGTGCCGATGGCACGCTCGACGTCGGCGAGATCGTGCAGGTGCACCTTGGCGGGAATGCTGTCGTCACCCACGACGACGCCGATGTTGCCACGACGCTGCTCGGGCGTGGCGGCGACGAGCTGCCCGAAGATGGACTTGCGCGTCGCATCGGTCGAAAGGTCGAGGTACAGGGTAGATTCCATGGTTCGCTCCTTGGTCTAGCGGATGATGATGGGGATGCCGACCGACACCCGGTCGTACAGTTCGACGATATTGCTGTTGGACAGGCGCACGCAACCATGACTGCCGGGCGAACCCAGACCGCCGGTGTTCGTCGTGCCATGCAGGAAGATGCCACCGCCGCAGCTCACGGCCAGTGCGCGAACGCCCAATGGGTTGGACGGGCCGGGCGCGATGGTCTCCTCCATGCCCTCGGACCAGTCGCTGTGCGGGTTATACCAGATGGGTGCCGGGTCCTTGTACGAAAGCGTGAAGTCGCCCTTGGGCGTCGCATAGCCCGACATGCCCGGCGTGCAGGGATAGCTCGCGACCTCCACGCCGTTTTCGTAGAGACGCACGCGGCATTTGCGCGTGTCGACGAAGATGCCCTGGCCGGGATCGTTTGACTCGGGTTCGGTGATGATCGCCTCGGCCTGGATGGACAGGCGCTCCGGGTCACCGTTGTCGGCACCGGCAAGTGCCTCCTCGATGCGCACGACGGTGGCGGGCTCGTCCATCTCCACGCCCCGGGTCGCCGCCGCGACGACGAGCGCGTTGCTCGTCTTGTCGTAGGCATAGCCCGCATTCTTGGCCGGCGCGTTTGCCTTTTGGGCGACGGCGGCAACGCGGTCGACGAGCGCGTCGTGATCCACGACGCACACCGTGCAGATGTCATGACCGGCAGGGGGCATGCCGATGAGCTCGCCAACGGTTACGACGACGCGTACGACGGGATTGGCACGATACGGGGCGAACGCCTGCTCGACCGTGGCGTCGATGTCGATGGTGCCGATCTCGCCCATCTCGATCGCATGGCTCGAATCACCCGCCTCCAGGGTGATCGTCGTGGCGATGCCGCCTTCGACGCGCTTGACGAGCAGGGCGCGCAGCTCGTCGGCCGTCATGCCGGATATGTCGACCTGGCCATCGAGCATCGTTGCCTCGGGCACGTATTGGGAGCGGGATTCCTCGGACGCGGCAAACGCGACGCAGCAGCACCCGAGGACAACGAGCATGGCGACGGCAAAGACGACGAGGGCCTTTCTGGCGGGACTCATCTTCTTCTCGGCCTTCTTCGAGTGCTTGGGCCCGGAAGCGGATTTGTCCGCCGTCTGCGAATCGGCCTGCTTCGCGCGGTTTTTCGCATCGTACTTGCCAGCGTTTCGCGCGACGGAGTCCATCGTGGTTGCGGCAGCGACCTTCTGGGCGTTCTTGAGAACCGTGCTTTTCGAGCTACCTTTGGCCATTCACACTCCGCGCTTACGACAAACCAAGTCCGTTGATTTTACTACGAGGCACGGGACCATCCTCGCTCGAAGGACGTTCTGCACATTTTGTTTAGGCATTGTTAATGAGACAAGTTGGCCAGACCAAGCCGTCTCATATGAGCATGAGCAGCGCGTAGGAGGCGACGCCCGCGACGATGCACCAGACGAGCGACTTCGTCTTGTAGCCAACCACGAACACGAGGGCCGCGGAAATCCACGGGATCATCGCCGGCCACGGTCCCGTCGCCCAGCTATCGAGCACGATGAGGTCATTGGCGACCAGCGCGGCGAACGCGGCAGGCGGAATGAGGTTGAGCAACCGCACCGCATTGGATGGCAGGGTGCGGCCCTTGAGCGCGAACACCGGAATGACGCGGCAGGCGAGCATCGTGAGCGCGACGGAAGCGGTGATGATGGCGAAATCGAACCAGCTCATGCACGCTCACCCGGCTTCGTGACCGTCGCGTGGATGTAGCCGGCGAACATGCCCGCCAACGCGCCGAGCAAGATCGCAGGCCCGGAAAGCCCCGTGAGCTTGCACAGCAGCACGCCCAAAACCGCCACGCCGACGGTGATGAGGTTCGTCGTCGTAATCTTCTGCATGCACAGCAGGCAGATGAAAATCGAGGTCATGGCAAACGACGCGATGGCAGTGGGCACCGACACGAGATTGCCGATGAGCGCGCCCATGACGCAGGCAAACGCCCATGACGACTGACTGCACAGGTTGACGACCGTGGCGCGCTTCACGTCCCAGCCGCCGTTCTCGAAGCGCGCGAGGTTGACGCCGAAGGACTCGTCGGTGACCGTCGCGCCAAAGAGGAAGGCCAGGCGTTTGCTCGCCGATTCGCAATACCGCGACAGCGAGGCACCGTAGAGCATCTGGCGCGTGTTCACGAGCGATACGCTCAGGATGATGGAAAGCAGCGGGTTACCCGCGAGCCACATGTTGGGAATCATGTACTGACCGGCGCCGGAGTAGAAGATGACGCACATGATGAGAACCATGACCCAGTCCATCCCAGCTTGCTGGCACAGCAGGCCGCAGGGAAGACCGAGCACGATGTAGCCCGCCATGATGGGCAACGCGGCCTTGAGTCCGTTTGTGAAAACGCTTCTGTTCATAGAACCCACGATGATAGCAGTTTGAAGGCATAGTGGCGGGGACGGGAAGACGGGGCATTTGACGATTGTCACCCTTTAGTGCATCATTGGGTGACAATTCGCTCAAGGAGAGAACCCATGTCAAGAACCTCAACAAAGACCATCGTCACCTGCGGCCTGCTCATCGCGTTGCTCGCCCTGTCGTGCCTATTCACCATCCCGCTCGGCCCGGTACCCTTCACGTTGCAGACCGCCGTCATCATCCTCATATCGCTGCTCCTCACGCCCGGCCAGGCGGCAGCGACCTGCGGCATCTACCTGCTCATGGGTGCCGTGGGCCTCCCGGTTTTCTCGGGCATGACCGGTGGCTTCGGCAAGTTCCTCGGTCCCACGGGCGGATTCCTCGTGAGCTACCCCATCGCGGTGACACTCGCAAGCTTCGTCCGGCGCTCCCTCGAGCGCCGTGGCGTGCGCCAAGTCATCTGCGACGTCGTCGCCGCCGCCTGCATCATCGTCATCGCCGATATCTTGGGCTGGCTGTGGTTCATGGTGGTCACCCAGAGCGACCCGCTCTCGGCCTTCCTCATGGCAGATGCACCCTTCATCGCCATCGACTGCGCCAAGGCCGTGCTCGCCATTGCCGTGGCCGTCGCCGTGCGCAAGGCGACTCGATGGCAACGGGCGTGATACCCTGTCTGCATGCAGACGAACACGAAAGAACGCATCCTCGAGCTTCTTGACGAAGGCAAGGGCTCGTTCGTCTCCGGAGCCGCGCTCGCACGCGTGCTCGGCATCTCGCGCAACAGCGTCTCAAAGGCCGTGAGCGCGCTACGCGCCGAAGGACACGTGATCGAGAGCGTCACGAACCGCGGCCATCGCCTCGTGTCATCACCCAGTACCTTCGAAGCCAGGAGCATCGCCCGCCTCATCGATGATCCCCGCATCACGGTCGAGTTCCACGATACCGTGAGCTCGACGAACACCGTGGCCAAGCAGCGCGCCGAGGAAGGAGCTTCGGAGGGAACGCTCATCGTGGCAAACTCCCAGAGCGCCGGCCGTGGCCGGCAGGGACGCTCGTTTTCCTCGCCGAAGGACACCGGCGTCTACTTCACCCTCATCCTACGGCCGCGCTTCGCGCTTGGCGATGTCGCGCTCGTCACGAGCTACGCGGCGTGTTGCCTCGCCGCCACAATCGACGAATGCACGGACCGACATGCGCAAATCAAGTGGGTGAACGACGTCTTCGTCGACGGACGCAAGGTGAGCGGCATCCTGAGCGAGGCAAGCTTCGACGCCGAGACGCAGAGCGTCGCCTACGTCGTGGTGGGCATCGGCGTGAACGTCATCGAACCCGAAGGCGGATTCGATGACGAAACCAATATCGCCGGAGCGCTTGTCGATGACAGCGATGATGCCAACACCCTGCGCTGCCACATCGTCGCCGACACGGTCAATCGTTTCATGCGCGACTACGAGCGCATCCCGAGCATGCCGCATCTGGCCGATTACCGCGCGCGCTCCCTACTCGACGGTCGCCATGTCGAGGTCCACGCAGGCATCGAAACCTTCGAGGCGCAGGTGATCGGCATCGACGACGACTTTACCTTGCGCGTGCGACTCGATTCGGGTGAGGAGCGCAACCTGGCAAGCGGCGAGGTCCACATTCCCTCGGCCCAGCTTGCACAATAAAGACAGCCGGTTACTGAGACACTTGCTCAGAGCAACTGTCTCATTACGCCATGCCGGCCAGCGTGACGCCGAGGAGGACGACGCCGGCGCCCACGAGCAGGCCGGCAATCGTGAGCTTTGCGTTATCGGTGCGCAGCGCATGCGGCGCGAGTTCGCAAATGACGATGTAGAGCAGCAAGCCAACGGTAAGCGCAATCATGAAGTGCACGATGTGGTCATCGGCTGCCGAGCCAATCGCGAGCATGATCAGACCGCCCACGAAGGTCGAGAGCGCCGCGACGGCCAGAATGCCGACACGACGGCCAAGCGACTGATCGCGCACGCCGGAGTAGATGATCATGCCCATGGGCATGTTATGGATGCCAATGCCGAAGGCGAGCAGGAACGCGGCCGTGACCGACTGGGTCGCCACGCCGTAGACGGACATGCCCTCGATGATGTTGTGAACCGTAAGGGCGATCACCACGGCGACGCTCACGTGCAGCGCGCTACCGTGCGGATGCCCGGAAACCACGGGCGCGTGAGTGAGGTCATGTGCATCGTCATCCTCGACATGACCGTGAGCTTCGTGCTTGCCGTGATCGGCATCCGGCAGGAAGCGGTCGAGCGCCGCGAGTGCCGCGAAGCCCAACGCCACGGCAACCACAGTGAGAAGCCAGCCGATGTGCTCGATACCCTCGAATACCTCGGGCACGAGGTCAAGCGCGAGCAGCATGACGATGGCGCCGAGGGCGACGGCCACCGAAAGCTCGCTCACGCGATGCTCGTTCTTGGCAAAGCCAGCAATGGCCGCGCCTATCAGCACGAAGATGCCGAGCACGAATGTGATGAGAAGCCCCACGCCTGTCCCTCATGTCCCGCATTTCACGCCGCCCACATGGCGGCTCTTGCAACGAGCCATATTACCCCAGCGAAATCGCACTTTGGTGCCATGTTGGTATCAAATGCCCAAGAGGACTATTCTGTAGCCAATCAGATTAACCAGAGGGGACGAGAGACGACGTGGACGAGGTAGCTCGCAGGCAACGCGCAAAACGCATCGGCGGCGCGATCGGCGGCATCCTCGTCGGTGTCCTCATGGCGCTCTTTCTGCACCCAGAAGGCCTAAGCCAGCAGGGTTGCTACGTGCTCGCCATTCTCGCCGGATCAATCGTCTGGTGGATCTGCGGTGTCCTGCCGGAGTTCGCTACGGCTCTGATTATGGTGATGCTCTTCGCGCTCGTCGGCGGCATTTCGGCAGTCACGAGCTTCTCGTTCTTCTCCAACCCCATATGGTGGCTACTCGTCGGTGCGTTCTCCATCGGTCTGGGAATGAAGGAGACCGGATTGCTCGAGCGCATGGCGCTCGCCATCGTAAGCCGCTTTCCCTCGTCATTTGCCGCGCAGGCCATTGGTTTTTTCGCCTGCGGGACCTTGCTCGGCCCGCTCATTCCCTCCATGGCCGCCAAGGCCTCGCTTCTCGCTCCACTCGCGATGGAAGTGGGCGACATCCGGGGCTACGAACGTCAGGGACGCGAGGCGACCGGACTTTTCCTCGCGATGTTCACCGGCGTGCAGACGGCTGCGCCCTTGTTCATCAGCTCCTCGATTGTCGGTTACACGCTGTTGGCCATCTACCCGGCAAGCGTCCAGGCGCAGTTCGACTTCGTGCACTGGTTCGTCAGCGCACTCCCCTGGTTCGTTCCGATGGCCGTCCTCAACCTCGTCTTCATCGTCCTTCTCTACCGCCCGCGCGCCACGAGGCGAAGCGAGGGTGGCGTCTCGCACGACACGCATGATGACATACTCGAAAAACGTCACGAGCTCGGGCGCATGAGCCTCGACGAACGCCGCATGGCCATCATCACGGCCGCGACCGTGCTGCTTTGGGTCACGCAAGGCCTGCACGGCATACCGGCATGGATTCCCGCCGTCGGTGCTCTCGTCGCGATGACCGCCTGCGGCATCATCAACAAGAAGAACTTCGGACCGGGCATCGGCTGGGGGTCGCTCATCTTCATCGGCATCGTGCTGGGATTGGGAGATGTCTTCGCCGAGGCAGGCATCACCGAATGGATCGTCGCCGAGTTCACGCCACTCGTCATGGCAATCGCGAGCAATCCCTACGCACTCGTCGTCGGCATCGCGCTCATCACGATCGCGGCGCGCTTCCTCATCGTCTCGCAGACCGCCTTCATCAACATCTTCCTGGCTTTCGTCATTCCCATCGCAATCACCCTCGGCATCAATCCCTGGGTCATCGGGATGGCAAGTTACACGGTCATCAACGTCTGGTTCGTGCAGTACCAAAACCCCGTGTACCTGGCGGCCTTCTACAGTGTCGACGGCAAGATGGCCAAACACTCCAAGCTCGCCGAATACTGCATCCTCTACACGGCCATCGCAATCATCTGCTTGCTCGTCGCCGTGCCTTTCTGGCAAGCGATGGGATTGTTCTAAATCAGATAAGCAGCTGCGTATTTGCCTGATTTTGCAAGTGGTCCGCACATTTTTTGCGTTTTTCTAGGACTGCACGATGCCATATGCACGTTTTTTGCGTTTTCGCAGCCTTTTTCACACATAAACCCTAGATAAACGAAAAAAACGTACAGGCCAGTTCCTTTCATCCTAGAGAAACGCAAAAAACGCGCATCGCACCGCGGCCGCACCCTTACTTTCCGTGCGGAAACACGATGAGCGCAATGGCATAGCCGACGACGAACATCGCCGCGCCGCCAAGCATGACGGGAAGAAACCCGACGGAATCGGCGACGAAACCCCACAACGAGGCGCCCAGCCCGACACCCATGTCATTGGCGAGGAGAAACATGGCATTAGCCGCGCCCCAACGTTCCGGCGGTGTGTTCTTGACCGCCATCGAGTTGAGCAGCGGAAACGCGAAGCCCATCGACAGGCCGAAGAAGAATCCCCCGATATAGAGCATCCATTCGGTATGCACGAACGCCATGACGAGAAACATCGCGATACCGCATAGGTTCGTCACCAGGAAGAGGATGCGCGGCGGCACGATGTCGAGCAGGCGGCCGCCCAGAAAACGCGAGGCCGTCATCGCGATGGCGCCCACGAAGAAGAACATGCCGGCATTCGAGAGGCCAAGCGACTGGGCGTACAGCGCGGTGTAGCTCACGGGAATCGCAAAGCCGAGGCAGATGACGATCATCGGCAGGGCGCCGACAAAGGCACGCTTCTCGAAGAGCGCCGCGAGCCCGCGATAGCGATCCGCGTCCTCGACCTCCTCCTCGATCGCCCCGATGTCACCATCGGCTGCCTCCTCGGCAAGCCTGCGGCGGCGTTCCTCGAGCACGCGGTATTCGGAGGTCTCGGGCAAGCGCTCGACATGTTTCTCGTAATTGCAGCACATGACGAGGATGAGAAGCACCGCCCCCACACCGGCAACGCCCGCGAACAGACTCTCGGCAAAGGCGAGCGAGCAGAGGAAGATGCCGAAGGCCGGGCCAAATGCCATGCCAAGCGATTGCCCGAGCGCGTAATAGCCGATGCCCTCGCCCAGACGCTCGGTCGGCAAGACGTCAGCGGCGGCGGTCGCGCTCGCCGTCGTCACGAAGGCAAAGCCGACGCCCTGCAGCACGCGCAGCACAATTTGCGGATAGAAGCCGGGAAGCGGAATGGCAAGCACCGTGCCCGCGATGAGCAGGAGCGCACCGGCGACCATGATGCGCTTGCGTCCCGTGCGGTCGACGATGCGGCCGGCGAACAGACGCGCAACGGCCGCGGCAATGGAGAAATCGAGGATAAGCGCACCGGCAAAGCTCGTCGTTCCGCCGATACGCGTGATGTAGAGCGGCGTGCCGTTGTTGAGGGCCTGGCAGGAGACGAACGCGCAAAACGCGATGGCGAGCGTGAGGGTGAAGTCGCCCGTCCACAACCGTTGTTTATGCGCACAGCTCTTCGCCATTGCTTTTGCTTCCTCTCGAAAGGGCGAGATGGAATGAGACAGTTGCTCAGGGACGTTGTCTCATTCCGCCAATCACATCATCATCTCGGCGGCCTGCACCACGTGTTTGCAGAGCACGCACGTCGTGACGGAGCCGACACCGCGCGGCACGGGCGTGATGGCATCGACGACATCGACGACCTCGTCGAAGGCGATATCGCCCACGAGCGAGCCGTCATCGGCGACGTTTATGCCGACGTCGATGAGCGTCTGGCCCGGCGCAACGTGATCCGCACCGACCATGGCGGCGTGACCCACACAGGCCACGATGATGTTGACCTCGCGGGCAAGCTCCTCGAGATCGGCCGTGCGCGAGTGGGCTATGGTCACGGTCGCGTTGCGCTCGAGCAGCAGCATGGCCACCGGCTTGCCGATCACAAGGCTACGCCCGATGACGAGGACGCGCCTGCCCGCGATCTCGATGCCGTAGTGGTCCAGAACCTCGATGCAGGCCTGCGCCGTGCACGGAGCAAAGGCCCCGTCGGCGCCGGTAAACAGCGTACCGAGCGAACGCTCGCCACACGCGTCGACGTCCTTGTAGGCTGCCAGGGCATTGCAGACCCGCTCTTCGTCGATGTGCGCGGGGAGCGGACGCAGTATGAGCAGACCGTGAACGGAATCATCCGCGTTGATGGCTTCGACGGCCTCCACGAGCTCTTCCGTCGTCACGCCCTCGTCGAACACGAGGTGCCTCACGGCAATGCCCGTGACCTCGGCGCGCTTGCATGCGCCACGCTCGTACGAGAGGTCGTCGGGCCGCTCGCCCACGCGCAATATGCCCAGGCATGGCGTCACGCCCTGCGCGGCAAGCGCGGTCACGCGGTTCATCACGTCTTCGCTGATCGCCTCGGCGACCGCCGGTCCCTCGAGTATCGTCGCGCTCATCGCAGCCGCTCCCCCACCTCCGCGATGATCGCATCGGCCTTGGGCAGGTACGTGTCCAGCAGGTCGTACGCAGCATCATTGCGAGCCGTGGCATGAGCGCGGTCGGCCATGAGCTTGGTGTTGACGAAGACGTTGAGGCTGGCAGCCTGCATAGCGGCTCGGCAGCACGCGGCCCCACACCCCACGTCCGAAATCGCAAGCGGCGTGCCAATCTCGCAGAAGCGCTCGAGTAGGTCAATGGCCCCGCAGCACGCCTGCATGATCTCGAAGGGCACGGCGGCGGCATCGCGCAGGCACGTCTCCATGACACGCGCCTTCTCGGCCTTCTCCTCGTCGGTTCCACTCGGCAGGCCGTAGGCACGGGAAAGCGGCTCGAACGCGCGGGCATCAGCCTCGACGAGGTCCAGAAGCTCCTCGCGGAGCCCCTGCGCCTGGTCCATGAGCGACACGAGCTCGTCGCGCAC
>UQUH01000028.1 GCA_900544245.1 uncultured Coriobacteriaceae bacterium
CAGCGCCGTCGTGTTCATCGGCTACGCTGGCCAGTTTGGCTGGAAGTACGGCATGGCCGCAACCTGGGCGGGCATTGGCAACGCCGTGATCGGCAGCCTGCTTGCCTGGTGGGTGCTCGGCCCGCGCACGCGCGAGGTCACGCAGCGACTCAAGGCCTCGACCATGCCCGAGTTCTTCGGCAAGCGCTACAAGAGCAAGGGGCTGCGCATTGCCTCCGCTGCCATCATCTTCGTCTTCCTCATCCCCTATACCGCCTCGGTCTACAATGGCCTGTCACGTCTGTTCACGATGGCGTTTGGCGTGCCCTACGAGTGGTGCGTCATCGGCATGGCCATCGTAACCTGCATATACGTCGTGCTGGGCGGTTACATGGCCACGGTCGTCAATGACTTTCTGCAGGGCATCGTCATGCTCGTCGGCATCACGGCCGTCATCATCGCGGTCCTGCAAACGCAGGGAGGACTGTCCGAAGCCGTCGTCCAGCTCTCGCAGATCCAGGCACCGGGCACCGATCAGCTTGGCGCCTTCACGAGCTTCCTCGGCCCCGACTTCCTCAACTTGATGGGCGTCGTCATCCTGACTTCGCTTGGCACCTGGGGACTGCCGCAGATGGTGCAGAAGTTCTATGCCATCAAGTCGGGTCCGGCCATCAAGCAAGGCGCCATCATCTCCACCGTCTTCGCCTTCGTCATCGCTGGTGGCAGCTACTTCCTCGGTGGCTTCGGCCAGCTCTTCGGTGATCAGATCGCCTATGCCGCCAACGGCACGCCCGTCTACGACTCGATCATCCCGACCATGCTCTCGAACCTGCCCGATGTTCTCATCGGTCTCGTCATCGTGCTCGTGCTGTCCGCCTCGATGAGCACGCTGTCCTCGCTCGTGCTCACCTCGAGCTCTGTGCTCACGCTCGACTTGATCAAGGGCAACATCGTCAAGGAAATGAACGAGAAGAAGCAGATCGTCTGGATTCGCGCGCTACTCGTCGTCTTCGTCGCCATCTCGGCGCTCATCGCCGTGTTCCAGTACCAGAGCTCCGTGACCTGGATCGCCCAGCTCATGGGCATCTCCTGGGGCGCTCTTGCCGGCGCCTTCCTCGGTCCGATGCTGTGGGGCCTGTACAGCAAGCGCATCAGCAAGGCCGCCGTGTGGGCGAGCTTCATCGTCGGCGTGGGCCTGACGACCGTGAACATGATCATGGGCTTTGTCGGTACGCCGCTCATCGCCTCTCCCATCAACGCCGGTGCCATCGCGATGATTCTCTCGATCGTAATCGTGCCGGTCGTGAGCTTGTTCACCAAGGCGGTTCCCTTCGAGGTCAATCCGCCGAGTCCCGAATCCGGTACCGATCGCGAGCTCTACGCCGAGCTCGAGGCGATGCCCGATGCAAAGGCAAGTACGCGTCGCGAGATCGTCGCGGGTGCCAACGTCGAGGAGATCGAGCTTCTCGACCAGGAACAAGGCGAGGAAAAGCGCGAATAGCCTCGTACGACATGCACCACATGAGCAGAGGGGTCCGGACTTATCCGGACCCCTTCTAGTATCCGGCAAAGTGCCTGAGGGCGAACTTCACGGCGCGTTCGGCACCGTAGGGCGTGGCATCGGCCAACTTGATGCCACAGCGCATGAAGCGCGTATCGAAGAAGAGGGCGCGTAGCTTGTACTGATGCCGTATCTCGGTGACGACGGGCTGCATGAGCGCACGGTAGCTCGCCTTGTTGACAAGTGCGTGCGCGAGCATGCGTGCGGAATGCAGCGCATGGTAGATGCCCTCCCCGGAAGGAGGCGCGATGAGGCTCGCCGCGTCACCCAGAAAGTAGACACCGTCCCTTTCGAGCAGAACGTCGCTTCCCGTGGGAATGAAGGCGCCTCGGCGACGGTCGTATTCGACGCCCATTTGCCCGGCAAATGCTCGAAGGCGTGCGTCAAGGTCGGAATCGCCTGCATAGGCACAGCACCCGAGCTTGGCGACATCGCCACAGGGCGCATACCAGGAATATCCGATGAAACCGTCCTCGTAGCACATGGTGAGCGGCGCACCCGTGTTCGCGACGGCTGCCTCGAGCGAGAGGATCGCATCGGGTGGCCTTCCCGTGAGCGTCTTTCGCACGTACGAAAGCGCCCCATCGGCGGCGATGAGCGTGCTGTAAGCAAATGACTCCTGGGGTTCGCCGTCACGTGTTCCCTCAAGGCGATGTTGGTCGAAGTCGATTGCACGCACGTGAAAACGGTCGACGAGCTCTCCCCCGCAGTCACGAAAGGCGCCAAGTGCATACGCGTCGAGCTCGCGACGCTCGACGCTGCGCATCTGAATCTCATGCAAGTCGACATTGATGCCCGCTGCAAGACAATGCATATCGCTGAACTCGGATTTACATAAATTATTAGGTATAGTGTCGAATATATTATTCAATTCGCGCATGGCACGTGGCGTGACAAGACCGGCGCAGAGCTTGGACTTGGTTTCAACGTCGAGACGTTCGACGAGCATGACGTCGCAACCAGCTTGCTTCAAGAGGTATGCGCAGGTTGACCCCGCGAGGCCACCTCCGACGATGAGATAGTCAGCGTGCCGCATGAGCTACACTCCCTCGTAATCGAAGGAGGGGATGAAGGATTCGTCAGCCGTGTCGCCTTCCTGCATGAAACTATTCATAATGCCTAAATCAAGGACATAGTCGATGAGCTCGTCATATTCGTCTTCGCTCACGCGAAAGCCGAGTTCCGGAAAGGTGCCGGCGAGATCAGCGGAAGGCGTGAACTGATTCATGATGCTCACGATGATGTCATCGCGATAGGGCTTAGCGGCCAGTGCCTCCATGACTCGCTTGGAATCGGCGATCTGTCCGGGAAGCAGGAGATGGCGCACGATCACTCCACGCGTCAGACATTCCTCCCCCTTCTCGTTTCTCGCGTAGCGCAGCGGGCCCACGAGCTCGAACATGGCGTCAAGCGCGCGGGAGGCGATGTCGGGGTAATCGGGAGCGGAGGAGTAGCGCCCTGCGAGATCGACGCTCGCGTACTTGAAGTCGGTGAGAAAGACGTCGACATAACCGTCAAGCGCGGCAATGGCCTCGGGTAGCTCGTAGCCGCTCGTGTTGTAGACGATGGGAAGCACGAGCGGCGTGTCGGAAAACGCATCCGATCGGGCAAGATCGAGTGCTGCCTTGATTTGCGTCGCGAAGTGGGTCGGCGTCACGAGGTTGATGTTGAGAGCCCCGCGTTCCTGCTGCTCGAGGAAGATATGCGCGAGCCTCTCGATGGAGACTCCGCGACCGACTTCGCCGCGTGCGATGGACTTGTTCTGGCAATAGACGCAACGCAGCGGGCAACCCGAGAAGAACACCGTGCCACTTCCGGATTCGCCGCTGATGGGCGGTTCCTCCCAGAAATGCAATGCGGCGCGTGCGAGGCGCACCTCATTGCCCTCGCCGCACACGCCACGTGCCTGCGTTCTGTCGATGGCGCAGCGACGTGGGCATAGCGTGCAGGTGGACGCGCTCTCCACCGGAGCTTAACCCTCGAGCTTCTCGGTCACGATTGCCGAGATGACCTTGGGGTTACCTTGACCGCCGAGCTGCTTCATGACCTGTCCCATGAAAAATCCCTGCAAACCCGTCTTGCCACCACGGTAGGCCTCGACCTTGTCGGGATTGGCCGCCATGAGCTCATCGACGATGGTCTCGATGGCGCCGGTGTCGGTCGTCTGCTCCATGCCGTGTGACTTCACGTATTCCTCGGGGTCGACACCCTCCCCTATGAGCGCGGCGAGGACCTCCTTGCCCTGCTTGGAGCTAATCGTGTCATCTGCCAGCATCTTGGCAAGTGCGGCAAGCGCTGCCGGGGTAATCTTGGATGCGGAAATGCTCGTCGCGTTCTCGTTTGCCCAAGCGCTCACGTCGTTGATGATGAGGTTGGCGATCTTCTTCGCCACGATGGCATCCGCGTCCTGGGCCGCCTCCTCGAAGAATTGCGCGATCTCGACGTCACCTGCGAGCTCACCGGCATCGTAGGCGGGCAAGCCGTAGCTCTCCATGAAACGCGCCTTCTTTGCATCGGGCAGCTCGGGAAGCTTGGCGCGCACGTTCTCGATGAATTCATCCGAGAGGTCGAAGGGCGCGAGGTCGGGATCCGGGAACATGCGGTAGTCGTCGGCCGTCTCCTTAACGCGCATGACGATGGTACGCTTGGCGCCCGGCTCCCAATGACGGGTCTCCTGGCGGATGACCCCCCCGCTCTCGAGCACCTCGGCCTGACGACAGATCTCGTAAGCAAGGCCATCGTGGAGGTTCTTGAAGGAGTTGATGTTCTTGAGCTCGGTCTTCGTGCCAAGCTCCGTCGAGCCACGGCGGCGCAGCGAGACGTTGCCGTCGGCACGTAGCGAGCCCTCCTCCATCGAACAGTCAGAAATACCGAGTGTGAGGTAGATCTGACGCAGCTTCTGCATGAAGGCGCGTGCTTCCTCGGGCGTGCGCAGGTCAGGCTCGGTGACGAGCTCGATGAGCGGCGTGCCGGCGCGGTTGTAATCGACGAGCGAGCGCTCCGCCCCGTCGATGCGACCCTCCGAACCGCCCAGGTGCGTCATCTTACCCGCATCTTCCTCCATATGGATGCGCGTGATGCCGATGCGCGTCGTGTAGCCGCCGTCATCGTCCTTGGGAACGTCGACGCGTTCGGTCGCCCCCTTGGCGGAAAGTTCCAGGTCAAGATGACCACGCATGCAAAACGCGAGCGGACCTTGTGTCGTCTGGAAGTTCTTTGCCATGTCCGGATAGAAGTAGCCCTTGCGGTAGAACATCGTGTGCTTCTCGATGTCGCAATTAGTCGCCAAGCCGGCGAGCACGATGCTCTCGATGGCCGCCTTGTTGGGAACGGGCAGTGCGCCGGGCATGCCCAGACACACGGGACAGGTGTGCGTGTTGGGATCGGCGCCGAATTCGATGGGGCACGAGCAGAACATCTTAGTCTTGAGCGTGGTGAGCTCGGCATGGACCTCGAGGCCGATGACGGCCTCCCAGTCTTCGAGGACCTCAGTCAGTTCCTTCATGAGCGCCCCCCTTTCTCGAGCGGTGCGATGCGTGGGATGTCGGTGAGCGTCTCGAGAGCCGCGCCGACGCGCAGGATGACCTCGTCGCGGAATTGCGGGCCGACGATCTGCAAGCCGATGGGGAGCTTGGAGTCCTCGCCCAACGCAACCGGCAGGCTCATGCCGCCATTGCCCGCGATGTTAATGCTGATGGTGTAGATGTCGGAAAGGTACATGGAGGCGGGATCGCTCACCTCGCCGAACTTGAACGCGGTACGCGGGCTCGTGGGCAGCACGATTGCGTCAACTTTCTCAAACGCCTTCGTGTAATCGGCCGTGATGAGCGTACGCACCTTCTGCGCGGGAATGTAGTACTCGTCGTAGACGCCACTTGCGAGCAACCAGGCACCGAGCATGATGCGGCGCTTGGCTTCCGCGCCGAAACCCTGGGCGCGGCTGTCCTCGTAGCGCTGCTCGAGGTTCTTGCCGTGCGCATGATGGCCATAGCGCACCGAGTCGAAGCGCGAGAGGTTCGAGAACGCCTCGCAGGGGCCGAGCACGTAGTAGGCGCTGATGGCGGCCGCCGCATTGGGCAACTCGACCTCGACGATTTGGGCACCGAGCCCCTCGAGTTTCGCGACGCTTTGCTCGAAGGCACGCTTGACCTCGATCGTGAGACCGTCAAGCTCGAGCAGGGAGGGCACGACGCCAATGCGCATGCCGCTGATGCCCATGTCGAGGTTTGCGGTGTAGTCGATGTCGCAAGGCTGGCTCGTGCAATCGAGCGGGTCACGTCCCGAGATGGCGTTGAGGGCGAAGGCGGCATCCTCGACGCTGCGGGCGAAGGGCCCGACCTGGTCAAGCGAGCTTCCGAAGGCGACGACGCCGTAGCGGCTCACGACGCCGTAGCTCGGTTTGAGGGCGACCGTACCGGTAAAGCTGCCCGGCTGGCGGATGGAACCGCCCGTATCGCTTCCGAGCGAAAGCGTCGCCATGCCAGCGGCGACGGCTGGAGCCACCGGAAGAGCCGCCGGGTACGCGCTCGAGGTCCCAGGGATTGCAGGTCTTTCCGAAGAACGACGTCTCGGTCGATGAGCCAAAGGCGAACTCGTCCATATTCGTCTTGCCCAGGCAGATGCCGCCGGCGTCGAGCGCCTTGGCGACGCAGGTTGCCGTGAACGGACTCACGTAGGTTTCGAGCATATGCGAGGCGCAGGTCGTATGCGTGCCCTCGAGATTCATGTTGTCCTTGAAGGCGATCGGCACGCCGGCGAGTATGCCGATGGGCTCGCGAGCGGCGATGGCCTTGTCGACGGCATCGGCCTGTTCGTAGGCAAGCTCGGGTGTGAGCTCGAGGAAGGCGTGCACTTTCGGATCAAGCTCGTCGATGAGGTCGAAGGCGGCGCTTGCGAGCTCGCGTGCGCTGAAGTCGCCATCACGCAGTCCCTCGTGAATCTGGCGGACGCCGAGCTGGGGGTAGTCCTTCATCAGCGATCTCCTCCCTCGCCCAGAATCGAGGGAATCTCGAAGCAGCCCTTGCTCGTCGAGTCGCTGTTGGACAGTGCGACGTCACGCGCGAAGGACTCCCCTATCTCGTCTTCGCGCATCACGTTGGAGAGGCTTCCTATGGGATGGAAGGTCGGCTCGACACCCTCGAGCTCGTATTCCGTTATGGGTCGTAGGGTCTCGATGATGTTGTTGAGGTCGACCGTCATCGTGGACAGCTCGTCGTCCGTGAGGCCGATACGCGCGTATTCTGCGATATCACGCACATCCTGTTCGGTCAGGGTCACCTTAGTCCTCCTCGATGCGAATCATGGTTCCGATCTTGACCACGCAGGAAAGCGCCGCCACTTCCTTGAGGGCATCCTCGAAGTGGGCCTCGTTGGCCGTGTGGGTCATGAAGATGAGCTCGGCGGTACCGTCACCATGCGTGGTGGGCTGCACCATGCTGCGTATGGAGACCTCGTACTGGCTGAAGATCTCGCTGATGGCGGCCAGGACGCCCGACTCGTCTTTCACGAGCAGGCGCAGATAGTACTTGGTCTCGAGCTTGCCTATTCCGCGCAGGGGCAGATTGTCGGTGCAGGTACAACCGACGACGGGCTTAACGTCATTGGCCACGTGGCGGGCCACCTCGATGGTGTCGCCCATGACGGCCGATGCGGCGGGACCGGCACCGGCCCCCTCGCCAAAGAACATGCAATCGCCGACCGCATCGCCCGTGACGTAGATCGCGTTGTAGACGCCATTGACGTTTGCGAGCTGGTGGCTCGTGGGAATCATCGCGGGATGGACGCGCACGTCGATCTCGCCGTCGATCTTGTGGGCGATGGCGAGCAGCTTGATGGTGTAGCCCATGTCGGCCGCATGCTTGAAATCGACGGGCTCAATGGAACGAATGCCCTGCGTGAAAACGTCATCGAGCGTCACGCGAGAGTTGAAGGCGATGGAGGCGAGGATGGCGATCTTGGCGGCCGCGTCGTACCCATCGACGTCGGCCGTGGGGTCGGCCTCGGCGTAACCAAGCTCCTGGGCACGCTTGAGCACCGTATCGTAGTCCAACCCGTGCTGCATCTCGGTGAGCATGTAATTGGTCGTTCCGTTCACGATGCCGAGCACTGTGCTAATCTCGTTGCTGATGAGCGTGTGCTTGAGCGGCTGGATGATGGGAATGCCGCCACCAACCGATGCCTCGAAGGCGACTTCGACGCCGTTGGTATCTGCCGCATGGAAGATCTCCTCGCCGCGCGTGGCCATGAGGGCCTTGTTGGCGGTGATGACGTTCTTCTTCGCAGCGAGCGCGTCGAGCACGACATCGGCGGCAAGCTCCGTACCACCGATGAGCTCGACAACGATGTCGATGTTGGGATCGGAGATGATGTCCTCGTAGGAATCGACGATGGCTTCGTCGGGAATGCCAAGGGCCCTGAGTTTAGACGAGGTGCGTGTCGTGGCCTTGGAAATGACCATGTCGACGCCGGCATGCCTCATGAAGTCGTCATGGTGCCTTTGAAGTATGCGCACGAAACCACCACCGACGGTTCCGCATCCCACCAGTCCTATCTTCACCTGCTTCATGATTATCTCCCTTTTCGGAACATGTATGAGCTTACGAGCATATGTCACGGGCGAGCAGGTCGTCGTAGGTCTCGCGACGCACGACCTCGCGGACGGCGCCATCGCGCACGAAGACGATACCGGGACGTACCTGCTTGTTGTAGTTGCTCGCCATCTCGTTGCAATACGCGCCGGTGCCGAGCACGCAGATATGGTCGCCGGCCTCGCAGGCCTGCAGGGGCGCGTTCTTGACGACGACGTCACCGGACTCACAGTGCTTGCCGACGATATCGCAAATCACGTCGCGCGGCTTGTCGGCGCGCTCGACGACGAAAGCCTCGTACTTCGAACCATAGAGCGCCGTACGAATGTTATCGGTCATGCCACCATCGATGGCGACGTAGGTGCAGATGCCGGGAACCGTCTTGACCGACCCGACGGTGTAGAGCGTGATGCCGGCATTTGCGACGATCGAGCGGCCGGGCTCCACGAAGATGTGGGGATACGGATAATCGTACTCGCTGCAGTTGGCGTGAATGGCCCCCGTCGCGATCTGGGCGAACTGCGCGATGGTCGAGGGACGATCGTAGATGGTGTAGGGAATGCCAAGGCCGCCGCCCATGTCGAAGATTTGCGCGACGAATCCATGTGCCTGCCTCATGTCGTTCATGAACCCGAACATCGTCTTGATCGCCTCGACATAGGAGGTGAGCTCGAAGATCTGCGAGCCAATGTGGCAATGGAAGCCCGCGACCTCGATGCCCGGCAGCGTCAGGGCGTAGACGAGGGCCTCCTCGGCCGCTCCGTTGCGGATGTTGAAGCCAAACTTGGAATCCTCGTTGGCCGTCTGGATGTAGGCATGGGTGTCGGCCTCGATGCCGGGGCACACGCGGATGATGATCTTCTGCGTGACGCCCTGCGCGCTCGCGTATGCGGAGACGCGCTCGATTTCCTCGTGCGTGTCGACGACGAAGCATGCGACGCCGGCGTCGACGTACTCCTCGATCTCGCGTTGCGACTTGTTGTTACCCTGGGCGAAGACATGTTCCATCGGGAATCCCGCCGCCTTGGCGATGGCGAGCTCTCCCCCGCTGGCCACGTCGATGTAGCAATCCTCGTCGGCGACGATCTTGTCCATCGCAACGCAACAGAAGGCCTTGGCCGCGTAGACGATGTCGCTTTGGGGGTAGCACGTGCGGAACTCGTCACGGTAGCTCGCGAGCTGACGTCGGATATGCGCCTCGTCGTAGACGTAGAGCGCGGTACCGAAGTCGCGAGCGATATCGCGCAAATCGATGCCGTCGAGCATCACCTTGTCGCCGTCAACTTCCATGCTCATGGGGGCGACCTTGAGCAGGTCAGAGGCCTTCATGTAGTCGGGCAAGACGTGCTCGCGTGTTGGTGCAATGGACATGTGGGTCTCTCCTTCGTTACATGCTCGTGGGGGCCGACACGCCAAGGAGCGACAGGGCATTTCTCAGGACACGTCGCGTCGCGTCGCATACGCAGAGGCGTGCGGTCGTGAGCCGCTCGTCATCGCCGATGACGTGGCATTGGGTATAGAACTGGTGAAACTCCCCGGCCAGGCTCGTGGCGTAGTGCGTGAGTCTGAACGGAGCGAGGTCACGCGCGCAACCCGCGACAAGTTCGCCGAACTCGTCGATGCGGCGGGCGAGGGCGAGCTCGGTCTCATGGGTGAGAGGCGAGAGGTCGACATCTTGCGGAATGAGCGATGCGGCAATCGCATCGGGATCGGCATCTGCATCTTCGACGCCCGCTGCCTTGCGCAATATCGAACATATGCGTGCATGTGCATATTGGACGTAGTAGACCGGATTGGTCGAGTCCTGCTTCTTGGCCTGCTCGATATCGAAGTCAATTGCCTGGTCGGTCGAGCGCGCGAGCATGAGAAAGCGCGTGGCATCGGCTCCGACTTCGTCGAGAACCTCTTCGAAGCTCACCATCTCACCCGTGCGCTTGGACATGCGAACGGGCTCGCCATCACGAAAGAGGTTGACCATCTGGCCGATGACGACCTCGGGCTGGCCCGGATGGCCAAAGACGTGACCGACCGACTGGATGCGCTTGATGTAGCCGTGGTGGTCGGCGCCCAGGATGTCGATGCAGCGGTCGAAGCCGCGGTCGAACTTGTTCTTGTGATAGGCGATGTCCGGGGCGAAGTACGTGTAGCTGCCATCGGCCTTGACGAGCACGCGGTCCTTGTCGTCGCCAAAGTCCGTCGTCCTGAACCAGACGGCATCATCCTTGTCGTAGAGGTAGCCCCCCTCGCGCAGGGCGTCGAGCGCACGGGTGAGGCGCGAGCTGCCATCATCGTCCTGTGCGTAGGTGCTGCGCTCGGAATACCACACGTCGAACTCGAGGCCGAAGCCGGAAAGGAGCTCCTTGGTGTGGTCGAAGACGGTCTTGTACGCGAGTTCCTTGAAGTGGGCGGCGCGTTCGTCAGGATCCGCGTCGACCCAGGCGGGCCCTTCCGAATCGTAGATGATGCCGGCAATATCGATGACGTAGGCACCGGCATAGCAGTTCTCGGGAAGCTCGGCTCGATACGATTCCATGTTCTCGATGATGAGCCGGCAGGCGTCCTCCACGCTGGTCGCCGCGCCTTCGGTGATGAGCCGTGCAACTTGCAGGTAGCGAATGGCAACGGATTCGGCGAAGATGTCCATCTGGTTGCCCGCGTCATTGATGTAGAACTCGCGGGTCACATCATAGCCTGCGAATGAGAGGACGTTTGCCATCGCGTCGCCGAGCGCCGCCCACCGACCGTGTCCAAGGTGCATGGGACCGGTGGGATTGGCGGAAATGAACTCGAGGTCGACCTTGATGCCATCTCCGGCATGGCTGGAGCCATAGGCCGTGTCTTCGCTCCGGACCACGCGAAAGATGCCCTGTAGGGCGGCATCGGAAAGCCTGATGTTGATGAAGCCGGGACCGGCGACCTCGACCGATTCGATTTCGGGTGCGGTCTCGATGTGCGCGGCGACGATCTGGGCGATCTCGCGCGGATTCATGTGAGCCTGCTTGGCGCATCGCATGGCGACCGAAGATGCCCAGTCACCATGAGAGAGGTCGCGAGGACGCTCGACGCCTATCTCGGGAACGTCTTCGAGGGGAAGCTCCCCCGACCGGATTGCTGATTGGACTGCGGTTGAGATGATGTCTTCGACTAGCGCGCGCACGGGGCTTGGTTCCTTTCAGGGTCTTTGCATACGAAGTCATCATTTTAGCCGAACACGGCGAGCTGATGCGCGAGAAGAGGCGGGTACTTCGCGTCACCCGTTAAAGGAGGCAAGCGCATGGGCCGACCTGAGGCGCTCGACGATCGGCGGAATGACGCATTTGCGAATCTGCATGGAGGAGTATTCGTAACTCGTGTAGATGGCCAATGTCGCGTTGACGGAATTGAGGTCCGTGCCATCTATGGAGAGAACCGGCCTCATGTCCTCGTAGAGGTAGCCGCCTTTTTCGAGCGCCGCATACGCAATCTGCGGAATGTCGGTCTGGACCGAGTCAAGGTCGATGCTGTCGGAAAAGACCAGGGGCAGCGAAATGGTCTGGTACGGGGGAAGAACGCTGATGGCCGTCGTGTTGAGCATGGCGTTGGGCAGGATGTAGTTGTTTCCGGAGGAATCCTGGACCTTCATGACGCGCCAGGTGATGTCCTTGATCTGTCCCGTGATGTTTCCGACCGTGACCCAATCGCCGAGCGTGAGGTCACGCGAAAGCGACATCTGCAGGCCACCTATGAGATTCGATATGGTGTTTTGCAGGCCAAGGGACAAGGCAATGCCGCCAATGCCGAGGGCACCCCAGAGCACGGCGGTGTTGTAGTCGAAGCATGCCTTGAGCAAGATGGAGAGGCCCACGATCCAGACGCCCACGCGAATGACGTTGGCGATGATCGAACCGCCCACTTCGCCACCGGTCGTCTTGTTGAGGGCGCGGTGCATGATGGTCACGAGCAGCTGCGAGAGGACGAGCGTGGCGATGATGATCAGAACGCCGACGGCGATGACCGTGAAATATCCCCCGTGCGCGTACAGGTATGTGCTCTCGATTCCCTTCATGGAGTCATGCACCGCATCCAATCTAGCCCGCGTAGTCGATAAGCTTCGCGGCGACCTGCTTCTTGCGCGACAAGACGCCGGGCATCCAGACCGGGCCGTTTTCGAACGAAATCTCGAAGGCGTCGGCGATGAAGTCCGTGTCGCCCGCGGCGACGAAGTCACTGCCCTCCACGATGATGTCGGTCAGCAGCATGAGCGCGGCATCGTAGCCGCCCTCTTCCTGGATCTTGGCTACCTGCTCGGCGATGTCGTCCGTGCGCTTGCGCAATCCCTCGAGGTCGACGGTCTCGTACTGGGCAATCCAGCACTTCTTGCCGCCGAAGTTGAACTCCTTGGAATCACGGCTGCAGATGTCCTCGACGGAAACGTCATCGTCGCCGCCACGGGACTTGAAGATCCTCATGCCGAACTCGACCGGGTCGACGTCGAGCACCTTGGCAAGCTTCTCGACGTGCCTGGCATCCGTCTCGGTCGCCGTGGGTGACTTGAGAATCACCGTGTCGGTGAGGATGGCGGATAACAGGCAAGCGGCGATCTGCTCGTCCGTGGCAATGCCAAAGTACTCGTAGAGCTTCGTGATGATCGAGGTGGTGGAGCCCCAGGGAAGGTTAATGAAGGTGATGGGCGCCGACGTGGACACGTCGGCAATGCGATGGTGGTCGATGATTTCGGCGACCTCGGCATCCTCGATGCCGTCAACGGCCTGTCCCATCTCGTTGTGGTCGACGAGAACGAGCACGTCGCCTTCCCCCACGCGCTCGATGAGGGCGGGCGGCTCGATGCCATACTCGTCGAACAGCATGGCGCTCTCGGCGGGAAGCTCGCCCAGGCGCACGGGAACGTACGTGTTTTCGGAATCGGTCATGTTCTTGAGATTGGCATAGGTGTATGCCGCCATGATCGAGTCATTGTCGGGGTTCTTGTGACCGACTACGTAAATCTGTGCCATGGAATCCTCTCCTCGAAATCGAAATACCGCGATTATACCTTTAGCCGAGCTTGACGATGGGCGCATATCCCTTGAGAAGCGTCTTCGTCTTGCCGCTCTTCTTGAAGTAGACGGAAATCTTGTCTCCGTCCATGCCGACGACAACACCCGGTCCGAAGGTCTTGTGCTCGACGCGGTCTCCCTCTGCAAAGTCGTTTGCAGTCGTGGGGGTCACGTCTTCGCGGGCGGTATCGTGCGCCGCGGCATATCCACCGCTACCATAGACACGTCCGCCATACATCTCCTCGCCCTGGCCGCTTCCGGAAATGCCCCGGCGATCGCCACGTTTTTCCCATCCCGTTCCCGAGTAACCTAGTGACCCGACGCCTTCGGAGGCGAGGAGCTCCTCGGGCATCTCGGAGATAAAACGGCTGCGGGCATTGGCCTGCGTATCGTTGAAGATCCGCCTGCGAGCCGCGCAGGTGAGAAAGAGGCGCTTGCGTGCGCGCGTGATGGCGACGTAGGCAAGACGACGCTCCTCCTCCACGCCGTTTTCGAGCATCGACGCCGTGTGTGGAAAGATCGATTCCTCCATGCCGGCGACGAAGACGTTGTCGAACTCGAGGCCCTTGGCCGAATGCACCGTCATGAACGTGACGGAATCCATCTGGTCGTTTCCAAGGGAGTCGAGGTCGGTTCTCAGGCTCAACCATTCCATGAAGTCGCCGAGCGTGGGCTCGTGATAGGTCAACTCGACTTCATTTCCATCGTCGGCATCGCGCACGCCGCGGTCGGGAACGAGCTCGTGTTCGTCGACGTAATCGCGCACGACGCCGAGGAACTCACGTATGTTCTCGATACGGCCACGCGCCTCTTCGGTGTTCTGCGCCTCGAGCGCCTCGATGAGCCCCGTCTTCTCGACGATCATGTCCACCACGGCATACAGGTCGCCCCTGTACGTGCGGGCCTCGTCGATGAGCGCGATGAACTGCTCGAGGGAGCGCCGCGTGGCGGCGCGACAGGCCGGGTCGAGCGCTTCGGAGCGGGTAGCCTCCAGGAAGGGAATGTCGCGCTGCATGGCCGTGAGCGATATGCGCTCTATGGTCGTCTTGCCGATACCGCGTCGGGGCGTGTTGATGATTCGCATGCAGCTCACGTCATCGGCCGGGTTGAGGATGACCTTGAGATAGGCCGTGACGTCCCTGATCTCGGCGCGATCGAAGAAACGCGTACCGCCGACGATGCGATACGGAACGCCCGCACGCAGAAACATGTCCTCGAGTATGCGCGATTGCGCATTCGTTCGATAGAAGACGGCGATGTCGTTGTAGCTGCTTCCCCTGGCATGCAGGTCATCGGCCGTCGCCGCGATCCAGCGGCCCTCGTCACGCTCGTCCGCCGCAAGGAAGACGGCGACTTTCTCGCCCCTCTCGCCACGCGTGAAGAGCTCCTTGCTCTTGCGGGACTGGTTGTGGGCGATGACGGCGTTTGCGCATTCGAGGATCGTTGCCGTCGAACGGTAGTTTTCCTCGAGTTTCACGGTCTTTGCCTCGGGCCAGTCACGCTCGAACTCGAGGATGTTGCGAATGTCGGCACCGCGCCACGAGTAGATCGACTGGTCATCATCACCGACGACCATGAGGTTTCCGTGCTCGGCGGCGAGCAGCTTGGTGATTTCGTATTGCGCCTTGTTGGTGTCCTGGTACTCGTCGACGAGGATGTAGCGAAAGCGCTGACCGTACTCGCGGCAGATGTCCGGATGCTGCGAGAGCAGCACGTATACGTTGACGAGCAAATCGTCGAAGTCCATCGCGTTGGCGCGTTTGAGGCGCTGCTGATAGGCTTTGAAGACCTCTGCCGTCGCCTTGTCGAGCGGGTCATGAGGACGCGGCTTGTAATCGCGCGCGCCGACGAGCTCGTTTTTCGATGACGAGATGCGTGAGCGGACGGCGTTCTCGGAAAAGCTACGGCCCGTATAACCGTAATCGGCCATGATGTCCTTGACGAGGCGTTTGGAGTCATCGCTATCGTAGATGGTGAAGTCCTCGCCATAGCCGAGGACTTCGGCGTTTGCGCGCAGGATGCGCACGCACATGCTGTGGAACGTGTAGATCCACATGCCACGCAAGCCGCCGCCGACGAGCCCTGCGAGCCTCTCGCGCATCTCGCCTGCGGCCTTGTTGGTGAAAGTCACCGCGAGAATGTTCCAGGGGGCGACGCCAAGGTCGTCGACAAGGTGCGCGATACGGTAGGTGAGCACGCGCGTCTTGCCGCTTCCAGCGCCCGCCAAAACGAGAAGCGGTCCCTCACTCGTGAGGACCGCCTCGGTTTGGGCTTCGTTAAGTGACGAGAGGTCGACCACTAGACGATCCTCTTGCCGACGGCCGACGCCACCTGCCTGAGCTCGTCGAGGAGTTCCTCGAATTGCGGCAAGGTGAGCTGCTGGGATGCATCGGACTTGGCGGTCTTGGGGTCGGGATGCACCTCGATCATGAGCGCATCGGCACCGGCGGCGATGGCGGCCTTGGCAAGGTCGCCGACGAGCGCCGTCTGGCCGGCCGGATGGCTCACGTCTACGCAGATGGGATACATCGAGCGCTGGTGGACGACGGGCACCGCGGCGATGTCGAGCGTGAAGCGCGTCGCGTTCTCGAAAGTGCGGATACCGCGCTCGCAGAGCATGACGTTGGGATTGCCGTACTGCGTGATGTACTCGACGGCGGAAAGCCATTCGTCGATGGTGGCCGCCATGCCACGCTTGAAGAGGACGGGCTGATGCGAGTCTTCGGTCGCCTTGCCGATGACCTTCAGGAGCTCGAAGTTCGCCATGTTGCGCGTGCCGATCTGGATGCCGTCGACATGCTCGAGCACCTCGACCACGTGCGTCGTGTCGACGACCTCGGTGATGGTCTTGAGACCGTGCTTCTTGCCGGCGTCTTCCATGATCTTGACACCCTCGATACCAAGACCCTGGAAGGAATACGGGCTCGTGCGCGGCTTGAAGGCGCCACCGCGAATCCACGACAGCCCCATCTTGCTCAGGCCCTCGGCGACGATATCGAACTGCTCGGTGCTTTCCACGGAGCAGGGACCGGCGAAGATGATCACCTGGTCGGCTTCGCGATTGGGAACGTATGCCTTGCTCATGCTCGGATCTCCTTCATGACCTTGAGAATCGTCGCGTATATCTCGCGGATGTCATCGTTGTACATGGGACCATCGTTGAAATCCTCGAGCCGCGTGAAGATCTCCTCCTCGCGCTTGGGGTCATAGAGACCCATCTGCGCCTGCGGCTTGAGAGCGCGAATGTCGAGCGCCTCCTTGGCGCGCTTGTTGAGAAGCGTGACGATCTGCTCGTCGAGCGAGTCGATGACGGCGCGATGCTTCTCGATCTCGATTGACGCATTCTGGTCTTCTGACATGTCCTTTTCCTTTCGCTCGAAGGCCAAGACGGTTACGCGGAGCTACCTTCCGCGGCGCGGCGCACTTGCGGAGCTGACGGACCTGCGCCCGCTACGCGCGCGATTGACGCCGGGATAATCGCGAATGAGGTCGTGCAGGAACTGATTGTATACCCATGCCGAGACAACGCCGACGAGAACGCCGACAACGGCTCCGACGACGATGTCGATGGGCCATTCCACGCCCAGATACACGCGGGACAACGATATGAGAACGGCTCCGACGAACGCCCAGCTCCCCCACCGACGCCCCGCGATCATGGCGATGACCGTCGCGGCGGCAAATGACGTTGCCGCATGGAAGCTCGGGAACGAATACCCCGTCCTGCTCACGCCCATCACGGCGCTCACGCCGATGCCGGCGTCATAGGGGCGGACATGCGCGAACATGGGTTGGAGTATGAAACCGACGATTATGCCGGCAAGGATCACGGTGAATATCACGGTGATGCCAACGTCGTTTCTGTGCGCGAAGACGATGAGCAAGATGCCGATGACGACCCAGATGAACGCATAGTTGCCAAAGGCCGAGACGAGGGCGGCGAGCTGCGTGAGCACGGGCAGGCGCAGCGACTGCAGGGCGAGTAATATGGTTGCCTCCATCGTCCCTCCTTCCCCGACCTAGACGATCAGCAGCTTCACGCCGAAATACGCGAGCACGACGATGCCGACGACGATGCGATAGACGCCGAAGGCCGTGAAATCGTTGTTCTTGATATATCCCATGAGAAACTTGATCGAGAGCACGGAGACGACAAAAGCGGTGACGATGCCGACGACGAGGACGACTACCTCCGTCATCGTCATGACGAGACCGGCGGTGACGAAGGACTTGAACGCCTTGACGATGCCCCATCCGAACATGATGGGAATGGCGAGGAAGAAGGTGAATTCCGCCGAAGCCGTTCGTGAGCAGCCCGTGAGCATTCCGCCAATGATGGTGGCGCCACTGCGACTCGTCCCCGGGATGATGGCGAGGCACTGGAACAATCCGATCTTCAACGCGGAAACCGGGCCTATCTCGTCGACAGTCTTGATGGGAAACATCTCGTCGGGGCTCGGCTTGTGGTCAAGCTGTCCGGTGTCGTGGACGTATTGGACGTACAGGCGCCGATTACGTCGCTCGAGCACGATGAAGATGACGCCGTAGAGAATGAGCATCGCCGCGACGACCCAGGCGTTGTGCAAGTGCTCGGTCACCCAGTCATCGAAGAGCAGGCCGACGATGGCCGCGGGAACGCAGCCGATGACGACCATGCCCCACAGACGCCAAGTGCCCTTGCGCTGCGCGGGCGTCTTCTTGCGCGAGAAGGGATTGAGCTTCGTGAAGTAGAGGATGATCACGGCCATGATCGCCCCGATTTGGATCACGACGAGGAAAAGCTCGAGGAAGGTCGACGACACGTCGAGCTTGACGAATTCGTCGACGAGAATCATGTGACCCGTCGAGGAGATCGGCAACCATTCGGTCAACCCCTCGACAAGGCCGATGAGAAATGCCTTGAGCGCTTCGATGAGCATGTGGTGGTTCCTTGATCGTACGCCAACATGTAGATGCGATATTTTAATACAAGCGTCGTTTGACGGGAATATGCCTTATTTTTCCCATCCGCGGGTCCATGACGGGGCAAGATACGGTACCTTAGGGGTATCTTGACGCACGAGGGCCGTCGACGCGAAAGGACGAAGAGCGACTCCATGGAATACCTTGTCATAGCCCTGCTCTACGTCGGAGCCGTCCTCGTCTCGTCTGTTCTCGACCAGTTCCTGCGCGGCGTTTCCCTGCCGCTCGTGCAGATGGCGGTCGGGGTCGCCATCTACTTCTTCGCGGATCTTCCCATCGACGTGACGATCAACTCCGAGCTGTTCCTCGTCATGTTCATCGCCCCGCTGCTCTTCGACGAGTCGCGCAACATAAGCAACCGGATACTGTGGGACAATCGCAACACGGTGCTCTCTCTCGCCATCGCGCTCGTGGTGGTCTCCGTTCTCGTAGTCGGCTTCGTGCTGCATTGGCTCGTTCCCTCCATTTCGCTTGCGGCCGCGTTCGCCCTGGGCGCCGCCCTGGGCCCCACTGACGCCGTCGCCGTCGCCTCCCTCGGAAAGACCGTCAAGCTCGGGAGCCGCCAGAAGGCCTCCCTTCTCGGCGAGGCGCTTCTCAACGACGCCTCGGGCATCGTCTCGTTCCAGTTTGCCATCGCCGCAGCGGTCACCGGCTCCTTCTCGCTCGCCGATGCCAGCTGGACCTTCGTCGTGGAGTTCGTCGGCGGCATCATCCTCGGGCTGTTCCTCGGGGCCATCGCCTTCTTCATCATGCAGCGCATGAGACGCGCTGGCGTGGAAAGCGCCACCGTGCACGTATGCTTCGAGCTCTTCCTCCCCTTCTTCGTCTACCTGGTCGCCACCAGGTTCCATGTGAGTGGCATCCTCGCCGTGGTGGCGGCAGGTTTGCTCATCTCCTACATTCCACAACGCATGACGGTTCGCTCCCGGAGCTTCTCGACGTTCTCCACTCGTCTCAACATAGCCTCGGAAAGCGTCTGGCATCTCTTTTCCTTCGTGCTCAACGGCGTCATCTTCGTCAACCTCGGCATCGTGCTCTCCTCCACCCTCGCGCCGGCCCTGCAGGAGAATTCCGCTGACCTCTTCTGGATCTTCAGCCTCGTGCTCATTCTCACCGCCGTGATCGTCGGCGTTCGTTTCCTGTGGATACTCTGCACCGACCTGCTCTCCGATAATCCGGAGACGGGTAAGCGCATGAAGCTCGGTGGTCCCGCAATTCGAAATGCCCTGGTCACGACTTTATGCGGCCCCAAAGGCGCCGTGTCGCTCTCCATTGCCTCGACCATCCCCTTCACCGTCGCCTCGGGTGCCGTGTTTCCCCAGCGCGACCTGCTCCTCTTTCTCGTCTGTGGCGTGATCGTCGTGACGTTGCTGCTCGCCAACTTCGTCGTGCCGCTCATCGCGCCCAAGTCCGAGACAGACGACGATGACGAGCTCGATCCCGAATACGAGATAGAGATGATCCAAAACGTCATCTCGGGCCTCAAGCGCCGCCAGACCGTCGAGAACAAGCAGGCGACGGGACGTGTCATGCGCATGTACCACCGCAGGCTCACCGCCGCGCGCCGTCGGTCCGTCTCGGGCCGGCAGCTGCGCTTCCTGCGCCAGGAGGTGCTGCTGCACCAGAGGGACTTCATCAAGGAGGCCATAGCTCACGACGAGGTGGACAAGCGCCTGGGAACCACGTACCTCAAACGCGTCGATCGCATGCTCAAGCTGCTCACGCGCAAGAAGACACTGCTCACGTCCAATCGCCAGACCCAGCCTCTCGCGGGCTCCACATCGACGATGCGCAAGATCCAGGACCAGGTCACGAGCACCAACGAGACTCGCAAGAAGCTCGAGTTCAAGATTGACGTCGAGCGCGTCGCCGTCGATTACCTCGAGCTGGCAAGCCATGAGCCGGACGATGCCCGCGTCCAGGCGGCCCTCGCTCTTCTCGGCGAGCACAAGGCGTTGCTCTCCGCCCTGCGGGCCCAGCTTCGCGCCCTCGACAACGCCCAGGGGATCATCGCGTCGGTCCCCGAGACCGCCGGTCAGCATAGCATCGTCAGGACTGACACGGGGAGTCTCCACCTTGAGCCCACGACGGATCCGGACGACTTGCCGGGTCTTGCCGACGTGCAGGCGGAGGGGCTGCGACTCGAGCTCGACGAGATACAGGAGATGTACGAATCGGGAAAGATATCCCAGTCGCTCGCACGCGAGATGCGCGAGGAGATCTACCTGCTCCAAATGGGGCTTTCGGACTAGAAAGGCTGCAAGATGAAGGTCAAGGAAAAGCAACTCGAAGACGGCACGATTCGCCTGAGCATCACGGCGACCGCCCAGGAGGTTGACCGGGCGCTCGATCGCGCGCAGGGGGCAATCGCGAGCAGATTTGGCCTACGTCCCGATCCCGAAAGGACCGTTACCGATGCGCTGGCCGAGCACCTTGGCGTAAACGACGTCGACTCCATCCTCCAATCGCAGGCAATGAACATGCTCGTCCCCTTCGCCCTCGACCAGCGTGGCATCACCCCCTTGGCCCAACCCAAGATCCAACCCGCTCCCGGTTTCAAGCGAGGACATGCCTTCGCCTTCCAGGTCGACGTCATTCCCAAGCCCCGTTTCACCCTCAGCTCGTATGATCCCGTGGAGATCACCGTGCCGCCATTCAAATCCGTCGACGTCGATGTCGACGAGGAGATACGCGCAAACATGAACATGTATTCGGACTTCGTCACCGCCGAGCCGCATCCGGTCGGTCCTGATGACAGCTTCCTCATCGCCATCGAGGTGCGCCTCGACGGCGAGCGTCTGAGCGGCATCAGCACGGACAGCCGCATCTACTCGATGGGCCGTGGCTTCATGCCCGAGAGCTTCGACGAGCAGCTGCTGGGCATGGACGTGGGCGAGACGAAGAGCTTCGAGTTCGAAGGCGAGGGCTACGACTCGAACGGCCTGCGTGTCATGCGTACCTACGATTGCACGGTGACCGTCAAGGAGATGAAGGAAGAGGTTCTTCCCGAACTCACCGACGAGTGGGTCAAGCGCGTCATGCCGAGTTACAATTCCATCGACAAGCTGCGCGAGGAGATACGCCTCTCCTTCGAGACCCAGGCCATGCACGACTATGAGATGCAGCTCATCACAATCGCGCAAACCGAGCTCGCCAAGCGCCTCGAGGGCGAGATTCCCGACGAGGCCTTCGACGCGACCGCCACGTCGATCGAGGCGACGCTGCGCAACCAGCTCTCCCAGCAAGGAGTCACGATGGCAGACTTCATCGAAGAGCAGGGCGGCGAGCAAAACTACAAGGTCGGTATCATGATGCAGGCACGGCAGACGCTTCGCTGCGACTATGCGCTCGATGCGCTGTTCGAGCACGAGGGGCTTGTCGTGACCGATGAGGACATCGACGGCGCCTGCGCCGAGCTCAACCCCATGAACCCAGATCTCGTGCGCCAGGAGATGGAGTCGAGCGGCCGCGGTTTCGCGCTGCGCGAGGTCGCCGCGCGCTACGCCGCCAGCCGCTACCTCGTCGACAACGCCATCATCACGACTCTCGACGAATGAAATACGCGCATGTGTTCAGACAGGCCACCTCGCTTCGACGGTCGCTTCCCGACAGCCCGCTTCGCGGTCTTTACGGCGCGCTC
>UQUH01000029.1 GCA_900544245.1 uncultured Coriobacteriaceae bacterium
GAAGTCCCACCGTGCGGGCGCCCAGCAAGCCACGATTCGACCTCGTCTTCGCGCAGCACGAGCGGCATGCGGTCGTGGACGGGCGCGATCGTGGCGTTAGGAGCCGTCGTCACGATGGAGAAGGCGCGGTCATCTCGCACGCCGCCGAGTAGCGTGATGCCGCCGGAATCGGGCGAGCAGAAGCGATACTGCCGCTTGACGGGCTTGCCGCCCCTGGGGTTCGGTCGCGTCTCGGTCGCATGCGGCTCGAAGAATCCCATCGTCGGCACGATGCAGCGCCCCCGCCTGATGGGATCCTCCCACAGCCCCGGGTTACCGCCCAGGGCCGTCTCGATGCGCGTGTTGAAGAGCAGACGATTGGCCCAGCTCGCCTCGAAGCCCCAGCGCAGCTCGGTGGCATCTAGTTCGCCGATGCCGGGAACGATGACTGGCACGGTGGCTCCCGGGCGCGCGTCGGGGCCGGCGGGCCAATCGGGCAGACAATTGAAGGGCACGTGCATCTGGATGAGGCGGATGACCTCGGTCACCTCGTCCATGGTCAGCATCTTGAAGCGTCCGCACATCGCAATGTCCTTTCGGCCGCCCCGTGCCTATTGCCTGAACAGCCAGCCCATGATCCGGCTGTCGTTTGCCATGAGGGAGCTGCCGGTGCCGTGTTGTTCGTCCGAGCCCTGGAAGTACGAGGCATCCTTCACGTCGAGCACGACCAGACGGTCAATCTCCCTCTCGGAGAGTCCCTGCACCCGGTAGAGTAGGCGCAGCCTTTCGGTAAACTCCTGGGCCGCCTCGACGGAATAGAACTCATCGGCATCGCCCAGCGAGATGCGGATGGGAACGCGTGCCGTGGCAAGCGGCATGGGATCGCCATCCCATTGCGAGGCGCACATCAGCGCTGCGCTGTAGAGCTCGGGCTTGGTGCCCATCACGAGCGAGAGCGTCTCGCCTCCGTAGGAGTAGCCGTGGAGATACACGCGCTCCGGGTCGATGTCGTATGTGTCGATGAGGTATTCGGTCAGGGCGATGACCTGGTCGGCGGAGTTCTGGCCCCAGTCGCTGGGCTGCGGGGCCGCGATGATCATCGATTCGTCGTATTCCTGGGCGGTGAACGGGTATTCCTCCGTGTTCAGGTTTTCGCCCGCTCCGTGATAGTACAGGCCGGGTTCTCCGGGAAGCGTCACGAAGAGCGCCACGGGCTCGTCCTCCTCATTGCCTTCGGGAACGTACAGGTTGTAGTGAATGTCATCGAGACCCTCGACGCTGAGCACGTTGTCGACGACGAAGCCGCGGTCGGTTTGCGTGCCCGGCGTGAGTAGCGGCCGGTCGTGTTTCGTGGCGTGAGTGCCGTGCGTGGTGACCGGTGTCGCCGGCACATCGGGCTCGGTCGCTTTCGGTTCGCTTGCGATGGCGATGCCTATGCCTATGAGGAGCAATGCGCCCACTATGACGGTGAGGAATGTGGTTGACTTGCGCACGAAGATAATCCTTCCTGTTCGGAGCACTCATTGTATATGGCGTCATGACCGCCGTGCAATCCGTCTACGACCGAATGGCTTTCGGCGACGCATTTGCCGCGACAACCCCGGTGCTTCCTTGCAAAACCGTTAGGTTCGCGTAAGCGGATTCGATGGTGCGCGTCATCTGCCGATCCTAGGATTGATACGTGGTCATAGGTCATGCATTCAGGTGCGAGGAGGTATGAGATGGGCAAGAGGGCGGCCATTGTCGCGGTCGTGGTGCTGGTCGCCGCGGTCGCCGTCGTCGGCTTTCGCTGGGGACTCATCCCGGGGATGGCAAGCGGAACGTATTACACGCAGGTCGACAACACGCAGATTCGGGAACAGGAGTCAGATGGTGGCATCATCGACTTCACGGGCGGCATGCCGCTGCTCTACACGCTGCCTTCCTATGACGAGAACGGAAGCGTGCAGGACCTGAGCTTTGGCACGGAACGCCAGCTTCGGGAAGGTGCGTACCTGCGACTCAGCGTCCTTCCCGTTCGCGGCGTCACGGAGTGGCGCGAGGTGCAGTACGAGGAGCTTCCGTCCGCGGTCCAGGCGAGAATGCGTCGGTAGGAGCACGAGATGTCGTGCGGTCATGTGTGTCAGTTACAAAGTCATCGCGCTTTCAGGCGCATGTGCAGGATGGGGAAGGGCTCGCCTTGCTCGTCGGTTTCTGATCGTCCGATGATTTCGAAGCCCTCATGCTCGTAGAAACCTTGGGCCTGGGCGTTTTGCTCGTTCACGTCCACGTCGGTGACTCCCAGTTCGCGCATCGTGAAGTCCAGCAGTGTCGCTCCCACGCCTTTGCTGCGATACGCGGGGTCGATGAAGAGCATCTCGAGTTTTCCGTCATCTACGCCGGCAAAGCCCAGTGCACGTCCGTTGTCATCGCATGCTGTCACGAGAGCGCGAATCGCGCGTATCGCCTCCGGCACGTATTGCGCGATCCGCTCGACATCCTGTTCGCCTAGGAAGTCATGCGTTGCCTCGACAGATGCGCGCCACACGGACGTCAACTCCTCCACCAGCATATCAGTGCGATTTTGTGGCATCGTGATCTGCATTGAGCATCCTTCTCTCCCGTTATGGGCTTGCCGCATTCTAGCATTGCGCTAGGCTAGAGAAGGAGACCATAGCATCGCGTGCCAACTGGGGGAGCAAAGAGCGTGCCAACGGGTAGCAAACGTAGGTTCTGGATTGGCGTGGGAATCACGCTGATTGGCGGCGCCCTATGGGGCGTGTCCGGTACGAGCGTGCAGTACCTCACGACGACGGGAGGGGCCAGCCCGGCGCTTGTCACGTTTCTGCGCACGCTGCTCGGCGGCGGGATCTTCTTCGCCTTCCTGCTCCTGACTAGGCGCCGTGTTGTCAAGACGATGTTTTCACGCCGGCGCACCGTCGGTGCCCTTTTCGCCTTTGGATTTGCGCTCTACGCTAATCAGCTCTGCTACGCGCAGACCGTGCAGATCACCAACGCGGGGACCGCAACGGTGCTTCAGATGCTGGCCAGCGCGTTCGTCATGCTCTACGTGTGCGTGACCCTGCGCAGGGCACCGCGTATCAGGGAGGCGATTGGCCTGCTCCTCGCGCTGCTGGCGGCTCTCTTCATCGCCACGCAGGGCGATATCCGCACGCTCGACGTCCCGGCCGACGGGCTCGTCTGGGGGTTGCTCACGGCTCTTTCGACGGCCGTCTACATCATCGTTCCCAAGCGATGCGGCCTCTTCGAGCGATACGGTAGCATGCCGGTGGTGGGGACGGGCATGCTGCTTGGCGCACTTTTCGCGCTGCCGGTCTACCTGCTCCAGGGAAACACGCTTGCCGACGTGGCAACCGTGCTCGCGGCTTTCGGAGGCTTCGAGTGGCTCGTCTTTCTGGGTGGCCTCGTCGTGGTCGGCACCATCTGCGGATACGGCCTCTACTTGCATGGTGTCGCGATCGTGGGTTCGGTCAAGGGATCGCTTCTGGGTGCCATCGAGCCCGTGAGCGCCACGGTGCTGGCGGCATTATGGCTGGGAACCGCCTTTACCGGCTATGACTTGGCGGGTCTGGTGCTCATGTGCGTCATGGTCGCGTTCGTCACCTCTGATGAATAGGGGCGCTTGTCACCTCTTCGCGTTGCCCTCGGGTGTCACGGCAATGGCCGTGCGCAATCGCACGAGTCTGCATATGCAAGGATGCCGGCCGCGTTTTCGCGACCGGCATCCCGCCTAATCGTATGTCTCGCGGCGCTTACTCGTCCTTGCCGTCGTCCTGCACACGACCCACGTAATCGCCGCGCTCCTCGAGGATCTCGAGCGTCGCGGCATCTTCCTCGGCGCGAAGCGCACCCTCGGCGTCGCGCTCGGCTTCGGCCCAGGCCTTCTCCTCGGCATGCTCGGCGCGCACGTCGGTCACCTTCTTGTCATGCTTGGCGTTGGCGATGGCGAGGATCGAGCCGGTCAGCGCAAACAACGCGATGGCGTTGGGAAGCACCATCAGCTGGTTGAACATGTCTTGCAACTCCCAGACGAGGTCGATCTTGAGCACCGCGCCCAGGAACACGAAAAACGTGCAGATGCAGGCGAACACGAGAATCGTCTTCTTGCCAAAGAGGTATTCCCAGTTGAGCTTCGCGAAGAGGTTCCACGACAGGATTGTCGAGAACGCGAAGAATAGCAGGCATATGGCGACGAAGATGTTGCCGCCGTTGGTGGTGAAGAACTGACTGAACGCAACCTGGGCCATGTTGCCGTTGTCCAGGCCGATGGCGGCGGCCAGAGCGGACGGATCGCTCATGTCCTCGTCGCTGAGCACGATGCTGCCCTGCGCGTCGACGAGCTTGCCGTCTTCGAGCGTGAGCGTGTCGTCGATGGCATCGCCTTCGGCCATGACGAACTCGATGACAGTGTCGTACTTGCCGGCGTCCTCGTAGGCCTTGGCCAGCGCGCCGTCGCCCACGTAGAGGGTGGAGATGACGACGAGCGCCGTCATGGTGACGACCACGAGCGTGTCGATGAAGACGCCGATCATGGCGACGACGCCTTGCTCATGCGGGTCACGCACCTCGGCGAGCGCATGCGCGTGCGGGGTGGAGCCCATACCCGCCTCATTGGAGAACAGGCCGCGCTTGGCGCCGTAGGTGATGGCCGCGACGATGCCGAAGAACGCGCCGCCGATTCCGGCTTGCGGGCTGAAGGCGCACTGGAAGATGAGCGCGAAGGCACCGGGGATGTTCTGCCAGTTCATGACGAGAACGATGATCGAGCCCACCACGTAGAGCACGGCCATGACGGGTACCATCTTCTCGGTGATGGATGCCAGGCGGTGGATGTTTCCGATGAACACGAACCCGGCGAGCACGGCGATGATGATGCCCACCATCCAGGGTTCGATGGAGAATGCCGTGTTCATGGTCGCGGCGATGGAGTTGGACTGCACCATGGGGCCGATGAAGCCCAGGGCGATGATGACGGCCACGGCGAAGAAACCGGCGAGTGCCTTGCCGCCCTTGCCCTTGAACGCGGTGGTGATGTAATAGGCGGGACCGCCGTGAACCGAACCGTCGGTATCGACCACGCGGGTCTTCTGCGCCATGACGGCCTCGGCATAATTGGTCGCCATGCCCAAAAGGGCGATGAGCCACATCCAGAAGATGGCACCGGGGCCACCTACCAGGATGGCGCCGCAGGCGCCGACGATATTACCGGTGCCGACTTGCGCGGCAATGGCCGTGGCCAGGGCCTGAAATGACGTCATGCCGCCGCCCTGCTTGCCGCCGCGCAGCGAGAAGTCGCCGAAGATGCGACGCCATCCCTCGCCAAAGCAGCGGAACTGCACGAACTTCGTGCGGATGGTGAACCAGAGGCCCATCGCGATGAGCAGGGTGAGCAGGACGTAATTAGACAGATACGAGTTGATCGTCGTGACGATCCCCAATAGTGCTTCTTCCACGAACGTTTCCCTTCCTTGACAACGGCTACCCATTATCAGAGAAGCGGAGGAAAAGTGGTTCAATTTCGAATTATTTAACGTGACCGTGACAAAGAGGGCGGGTGATTTGCCACGCTGCTGTGATGGAGTATCGAATACGGGAATCGCGCGTATCCGCATCGGCCGAGCGGGTCGTTACGCACGGAAAGCTATCGCTTGTCCTTCATGACGAGCGACGCGATTTTCGATGACAGTCTGTCGCTTTTGAAAACTACCTTTACCGAAGCCAAGGTCAGTAGAAGGCATACGACGAAAACCAAACCGATCACGATGATGACAGTACCCATAATCCCTCCTCGCCGGTCACGTTCCTGACGGACGTCTCTCAGATGTCTTCGGCTTGTTTCTTGAGCTCCTCGACAAAGGTGGGTAATGCGGGATTGTCGTTGCTGCCGAGGTAGACGAAGTACAGATGATAGTGGCAATCTTTCCCCTCGAGCAGGCGGGCAACCATATCCTCGCGCATAAGGAAGCGCGGATCCTTTATCCACGCATCGCTCAAGACGATGATCCCATCGCTCAGGTTTCCGGCGAGATAGCCGTTGATAGTCGGTGTCATGCGTAGCTGTATGCGGGGTGTGAAACCATGCGAGATGCACAGCTTTTCCAAGACGACGCGCCAATCGTCGAAGAGCCTGTCCGCGGCAAGCAGAAAGCGGGTGCCTTCGAGGTCTTCCACATGGAGGGGCTCCTTGCTGGCAGCCGGATGGCTCCTGTTCATCCACGCGGAGAACCTCCTCTTCCTAAGCGGTACAGCCGTGATGCCCATGGCCGCGCGCTCCGCGACGACCTCTTCGACGGGACCATACGCCATGAGGTACCCGACATCGACCGTGCCGTCGAGGAGGGCATCGGTGATCGTTTGCCCCGAGATGGTATGAAGCTGGACATCGATGTTCGGATGGTATTCGGACAGGTGCATGAATACCGGTATCGCCTGGTTTCCGATGGTGAAGTCGATCATCGGGTCTTGAACGACGATTCGCATGGCCTTTTCCTGGCTAATGCGACGGCACTTCTTCAATGCGAGGTCATAGTCGTAGAGCATGTCTTCGGCGCTTTTGAGGAATTGACGCCCGGCGGCGGTAAGCGCAATCTCGGAATCCCTATTGACCAGGGTGAATCCGATCTCCTTCTCGAGTTCGGCAATGTGCTTGCTCAAGCTTGACTGCGACATGTGGAGAAATCGCGCCGCTGCACTGAAGTTGAGATGCTTCGAGAACTCGACATACTCGCGCAAGATCCGGATATCCATTGTTACCCCCAGTTCACGCCCATGGTATTAGACTATCAAAGAAGTCCAGCCCTTCAGTGTCGAAAGCCGATGACAGAGTATTCCAATCCAGAATGAGACCCCGGCCATACGGTAATAGTTCCGCACGTTTTTCCGGGCAATACGTACCCGTAATCGTCATTTTTCGTAGTCCTTCCATTTCGATTACATTTTTCGCGACGAGCCCGCCGTGGGTTCGGTCAAATCCCTTGGGGAAGGAGAATGATATGTACAACAAGATCGGCCTCGAAGAGCATTTCGCGATTCCCGAGACGATGGGAGGGTCGACGGTCTACTTCGAGAAAACGGGTGCGAAGGACATTCGGTCCACCCGCTTGCTCGACCTGGAGGAGATGCGCCTGGAGCAAATGGACGAGTATGGCATGGACATGATGATCATGTCGCTGAATTCACCGGCCATCCAGGAAATAACCGATGCGCAGCAGGCGGCCACCATTGCCCGCAAATCCAACGAGGACCTCGCCGCGGCCATAGAGAGGCATCCGGACAGGTTCCGCGGATTTGCCGCGCTGCCGTTGCAGGATCCCGATATGGCCATCGAGGAGCTGCACTACGCGATTGACGAGCTCGGGTTCGTCGGCGTTTTGGCGAACGGCTATTCGAACATCGGCACAGATGACGAATACGTGTATCTGGACGATGCGCGGTACCGTCCCTTCTGGGCCGAGATGGAGAAGCTGGACGTTCCCTTCTACCTGCATCCGCGCGAGCCCATGCCCTGTAATGCCCATACGCTCGACGGCCATTACTGGATCATGGGCGCACCTTGGGCATTTGGCGTCGAGACTGCCACGCATGCGCTTCGCCTGATGTGCAGTGGACTGTTCGATGAATATCCGAAGCTGAAGATCATCTTGGGTCATCTTGGCGAGGCGCTTCCGTTCACCATCTGGCGTGCCCAGAACCACCTGAACAAGCGTCGTCGCGGCATGCCGGCCAAAAAGCCGTTGCCGGAGTACTTCAACGAGAATTTCTGGGTGACCGTCTCCGGGCAGTTCACCCTGCCTCCCTTGCTGTGCACGATGATGCAGATGGGTGCGGATCGCATCATGTTCGCGACCGATTACCCGTTCGAGGAGATTCCGGATGCCTGCATCTGGTTTGACAACCTGCAGATTTCCGAGCCCGACAAGAAGAAGATCGCGCGCGATACGGCAATTGACCTTTTCAAGCTCGACCTCTAGTCGAGAATCATCTCTACGCAGAATGGGGGAGAAATGAAACTGAAACCAAAGGCGATTGCGGGATTGTCGATTTCCGTCGTCCTCGCGATACTCACTTTCGTGATCCAGCCCGACATGATCGGGATGGAGGACGTCAAGGGCGTTCGCACCCTGGGCGTCTTGCTCATCACCATCGTGTTGCTCATGACGGAGACCTTCGCCATTCCCGTCACCTGCTTCATATGCATTGCGTTCATGTATCTCTTCGGAGCGACCGACAAGTTCTCGGCTACCCTTGCGGGCTTCACGAACACCACGTCGTTCTTCGTCATCGTCTCCTACGCGCTGTCCATAGCGATAACGAAGATGCCCATCGGAAACAGGATACTGTTCTTCATGATGAAGATCTTCGGACGTTCTATGAAGGGCATCCTGCTCGCGTTCATGGTGACGATCGCGACGTTGTCGGCCTTCATCTCGAATGTGGCGACGGCGGCCATCTTTGTCGCCATTTGCATCTCGTTCCTCGACATATACGGGGATGACGAGGATGCGAAAAAGCAGGCGGGCAAGGTGTTCATGGTCTGCATCGCCATCTCGGCGACGGTTGGCGGCATGATCACGCCCGCGGGATCGTCCCTGAACCTCCTGGGCATCAATCTCATCGAGTCCCTTGCCGGCATCCGCGTGACCTTCCTGCAGTGGATTGTGCTCGGCGCGCCGCTCGGCTATCTGAGCGTCATCATCGCCTGGTTCATCGCCTCGCGCATGTTCAAGCTGCCCGAGCTGGATATCACCGCAATCGTCGCCTATAGGGACAATCTGAAGGAAGAGTCCATTCCCGACAAGATGAGCTTCAAGGAGAAGTACACCCTTCTCATCGTGTTCCTGATGTTCGCGCTGTGGATCGCCTCGTCCTGGTTCCCGTTCTGGGATGTCACGCTGGTCGCCACCATCGGCTGCATCCTCATGTTCATCCCCGGCATCCAGGTCCTCACTTACAAGGAATACATCAAGGGCGTCAACTGGACTCCGTATATCGTCATATCCACCTTCATCATGGCCGGCCAGATGCTCGTCGCGAACAAGGTCACCGTCTGGCTGTGCACCTTCGTGCTGCCGAGCAGCCTTGACATGCCCATACCCCTGGCGGTCATGGTCGTCTCCGCAATCATCTTCGTGATCATGGTGATCGTTCCGTCCGCGCCGGCCATCATCAATCTGCTGGCATCGCCGTTTGCGGCCCTGGCCGTCGCCTCGGGCATGTCGCCGTTGTTCCTCATGCTCCCGTTGAGCATGTATGCCGGCTGCGTCATCATCTTCCCGTTTGATGTCGTGCCGTCGATCACCTATGCGGCGGGGTATTACGGCATGACCGATTTGCCCAAGGTCTCGATCATACTTGAGATTGCCATGTGTATCATGGCCGGCATCTGGATACCCATCGCGCTTGGGTTGGTCGGTCTGGTCTAGGCGGGCGCCACAGTCAATTCCTGCCAAGGGGGCTCGCTTTCCCTCCTGTTCCCTTGGCACCCCCAGTGTTGAATTGGCGCCTCACTTTTCGGGGGCCGCTTCGATGGGTGATTGTCACTTGTCGGATTGCGGTCCCCGAAGATGTGCCTCGGTGTAAGGGACGCGATAATGGAACTTGGCCAAACACTTCCCATATGGAGCATCATCCCCTTCGCGGGCATGCTGCTGTCCATCGCCGTCTTCCCGCTCGTGAAGGCCGAGTGGTGGGAGAAACACCAGCTGCTCGTCTCGCTGGCGTGGGCGCTGCTGTTCCTCGTGCCGTTTTTGTTCGCCTACGGGGCCGAGGCCACGGCAGAGCAGCTCGCCGAGGTCGTCATCGGCGACTACGTGCCCTTCATCGTCTTGCTCATGGGCCTCTACGTCGTGGCCGGCGGCATACACGTGGGCGGCACCATCGCCGGCACGACGAGGAACAACGTCGTCATCCTGCTCATCGGCAGCTTTCTTGCGAGCTGGGTGGGCACCACCGGCGCGGCCATGCTGCTCATACGCCCGCTGCTGCGCGCGAACCTCTGGCGCAGGCACCGCGCCCACGTCGTCGTGTTCTTCATCTTCCTGGTCGCCAACGCCGGCGGCTGCCTCACGCCGCTGGGCGACCCGCCGCTGTTCCTCGGCTACCTGCGCGGCGTGCCGTTCTTCTGGACGCTTGAGCACATCTGGCCGCTGCTGCTCGTCAACGTCGTCCTGCTCATCGGGCTGTTCGTCGCCGTGGACCGTCACTTCATGCGCAGGGAGCCGCGCGAGAGCCGCGAGAAGCTCGAGCTCATGGCCCGTGCCGACGACCGCGTGCCCATCCACCTGCAGGGCTGGCATAACCTCTTCTTCCTGCTCATCATTATCGCCGGCGTCATCCTCAACGGGCTCATCCCGCAGCTCGAGGCGTTCATAGACGCCGAGACGGGAAGGACCTTCGGCGTCGACGTCTTCGGCGCGCACATAGGCCTCGAGTACGTCGCCCAGATCTCGCTCATCTGCCTGGCGATGATTCTGTCCTGGCTCACGACCTCGACCGACGACCGCTCGCGCAACAACTTCGAGTGGGCGCCCATCGCCGAGGTCGCGAGGCTGTTCATCGGCATCTTCGTCACGATGATCCCGGCGCTCGCGATACTTCGCGCCCACGGCGGCAACCTCGGGCTCGACTCGCCGCTGGGGTTCTTCTGGGCCACCGGCGCGCTCTCCTCGTTCCTCGACAACTCGCCGACCTACGTGGTCTTCCTCACGACGGCCGGGGCGCTCGGCACCGACGCGGCCGGCGCCGTCGTCACCACGACCGGCACGGTCGATCCCTCGATATTGCTGGCGATCTCTGCCGGCGCCGTCTTCATGGGCGCGGTCACCTACATCGGCAACGCCCCCAACTTCATGGTCAAGAGCATCGCCGAGGGCGCCGGCGTAAAGATGCCGAGCTTCTTCGGCTACATCGGCTGGGCGCTCGCCTTCCTCATACCGGTCTTCGTCGTCGACAGCCTGCTGTTCTTCCTCTGACGCTTGCTGGTAGGCAAGTAATCCCGTCGCGCCTTAGAGCCTCTTCACGATGGCGCTGCAGAGGATGTCGGCGAGTTCGTCATCGTCTCCAAGCGGCGGCACGAACTCGTATGTAGGCGGCTTTCCCGCCACGTTTGCCTCGAAGAACGCCTTGAGACGGCTTCCTGCATCATGGGAGCCGAGCGCGTCTGCGCTGCAAAAAGCAGGGCATACGGCGCGTACGTCGCGAACGCCGGCAGACCAGCCCAGAAGCGTCTTCTCGGCAAAGGGGCCGAGCCATTCGGAATTGTCATGATCGCCCACGAAGGCGACGTGGACATGGTCACCTCCGAGCTTCAGGGATTTGCAGAGCCGGTCTCTGAGCCATTCGACCTGCTCGCCGTATGTGCCATCATCACGAGCGAGCGAACGTGGCTCCGAGGGCATGAGAATAAGCAGACGCGAGACGTTGCGCGGTTTCCAGTCGCGTCCGATGCGCGTTGCGAGGGCCTGGGCGAATCCCGGCGTGCGGCAGAAGGAGTCGATTTCGATGACTTGCGGTGTCCAGGCCCCCTTGCCGACGCGCTCGATCGCGGCGCGGGCCTCGTCGAGGGCGGGGACCGTCATCGGCGGGAAACGCAGGGGGTAGAGCGGAAGCAACACGATCGTGCTGCAGCCCTCCTGCATGAGCGCGCTTGCCGCCTCGTCGAGCGACGGCGAGCCGCATCGCATGCCCACTGTCACGATACCCTGCCTGCGCGTCGCTTCAGCGAGCCTGCCGGCTAGTTTGTCGCGCAGCGACTTCGCATGCCTGAGGTACGTGCTGACCACGTCGGTGCCATCGCCATAGAAGTATTGGCGCCAGTCACGTCTCTTTGCGGGAATCGTCACGTGCCTGAACAGGCGCGATTGCACGAATCCGAGCTTGTCGGCGTAGAGACCGGTTCCCAGGACGACGTCAACGTAATGGCGCAGCGCCTCGGGTGAATCGTCTTTGGGAACGCCCGTCTCTATGAGTAAAACGCCATACTTCATGGTCGCACTTCCTGTCCTGACATGGGGTATGCGGGCGAGGTTCCACCCATCGGGCACATGGACATTATTTCACGTTCTCGTGGCCGGGGGAGTGTCCATGACCGTGCATTCGCAATAGGAATGGTCCATATTCGATTCCCCTGTCGCACGTAGTCGACATGTCGCATCCCGATGTCGAATGTGACAATATTCTCACATTCCCATACACGTATTGTCTTTGACGTGGTGACACCATAGACTTGCATAGCAATTGGACCATACGGAGGGACACGCCATGACCGAAAGCGATGAAGCAGCAAGCATGACCGTCACGCCGCGGGTTTTGCGCACGCCCGAGCTCACGGGCAACCTGCGCGCTCATAGCGTGCGCCTTCCCGAGGCCGCGCAGGAGGCAAGTGGCATACGCGTGCTCGGGCGCACCATTCGATCGATCGTCTACACGACCGACATCGCAATCATCCGCAACTGCGACGCCGATGCGGTCTTCGCCGTGTATCCCTTCACACCACAGCAGATCATCTCCAAGGCCATCATGGAGGCCTCCGCGATTCCCGTTTTCGCCGGGGTCGGGGGAGGGACGACGGCCGGTCCACGCTCGGCTGCGCTCGCGCAAGACGCCGAGGCCGATGGCGCGTATGGCGTCGTGCTCAACGCACCGGCGAGCTACACCACGCTCGAGATGGTGAGCCGCGTCATCGACATCCCGGTGATAGTGACGGTCGTCGATGCCGATAGGGACGTGGTCGCCAATCGAATCGCCGCCGGGGCCCCCATCCTCAACGTCGCCGCTGGCGCCGCGACGGCCCAGGTGGTCGCCGATATCAGGGGGGAGTTTCCCGATGTGCCCCTCATCGCCACGGGCGGGTCGAGCGAGGAGAGCATTCGCGCGACGGTCGAGGCGGGCGCGAACGCCGTCATCTGCACGCCCCCGACGAACAAGGAGCTGTTCTCGGGAATGATGAAGCGCTACCGGGAGTCCTCGGACATCCACGCGACCACGCCAGCGAACGCCCGCGGCTTGTCGGACGCGAGCCTGCGCGAAATCGAGGCGCGCCTGCGCGAGATTCGCGACGCCGGCTTCCTCGACCGCTAACGGGCGCTTCCCATTCTCGCGCATGACAGGCTCTCGAGTTCGGGAGGCATGCCCCTCTTCGTCTGCAACGTACTCGATATGGATGCGTCTCACGAGTACAATGCGATGCCAGCCATGCAATCGCATCTTGGGAGGCAGATTTGCTTACCGAACAGAGAATGTTCCTGGACGTCTTGGGTTCCAGGAACACGCAGTATACGATCCCCGTGTTCCAGCGCGTGTATTCGTGGAGCAAGGACCAATGCGACGAGCTCTGGGGCGACATTCTTCGCGCCGGCAGGACGTCCAACACGCACTTCATGGGTACCCTGCTCTACTCGGTCGACTCGGATGACTCTGACGGGGTCACGCGCCTGTCCGTCATCGACGGCCAGCAGCGAACGGCCACGCTCACCCTGCTTCTTGCCGCGTTCGAGCGCAACTTGCGCAAGACGGGAACGGTCATCGGACACATCGATGCCGATTTCGTGCGCGACAACCTGCTCTTCGTGGGTGACGAGCACAAGCTCGTGCTCTCCCGCACCGACCGCAAGACGCTCTTCGCGATCCTGGATGACGCGCCGATGCCCGAGCTTGTTTCGGAACGCGTCGTGGACAACTTCGCGTTCTTCTGCGAGAAGACCGAGGAGAATGGTTTTCGGGCGGAGGATCTCTGGGCCGGTTTGCAGCAGCTTCTCCTGATTTCGGCGAACCTGACCGGAGAGGACAACCCCCAGCTGATATTCGAATCCCTCAATTCGCGTGGAACGCCCCTGACCGTGGGCGATCTGGTTCGCAACTACCTGCTCATCGCCGAGGATCGAAAGGACCAGGAGCGCCTGTACGAGGAATACTGGAAGCCCATCGAGATGATGTTCGGCGACGATCCCGGATCCGAGCGTCTCAATGCGGGAATCCGCATGTGGCTGACGATTCGCTTCGTCAAGGAACGCGTGCGTGACAAGAGTCACACCTACAGCGTCTTCAAGGCCTACATCGAGGACGAGTACGAGGGTACGCTCGAAGATCTGCTCATCGAGTTGCGCGATTTTTGCCTCATGTGGTCGGAGAACTACAAGGATCACAACATCATGACCGGATCGAAGGAGTTCCGTTCGTGGAAATGGGCCAAGGACAAGCCCACGACGCTCGTTCCCCCACGCGCGAGCCAAGGTGGTTTCTAGCTGTGGCGTCCTAGTTCCGCGAAGGTGCCTTGTCTTCGCTTTCCCGCCTGAAACGAAGGCGAAACACGACTCGTGTATAGTCCCGTCGTCAACTTGGAAAACGCGACGGGGAGATGAGTTCGGCGATGCACGAGGAATGCGGTGTATTCGGAATCTACGCACCGGGCAAGGACGTCGCCCGCATGACGGGCTTCGGATTGCAGGCGCTGCAGCACCGGGGGCAGGAAAGCGCCGGCATCGCCGTGGGAGATGGCGAGACGGTCAACGTCTCCAAGGACCTGGGGCTTGTGACCCAGGTGTTCGATGACGACTCACTCAACGCCCTCGTCGGCGACGTCGCCATCGGTCACGTGCGGTATTCCACGAGCGGATCGAAGGCCTCGTGGGAAGCGGCCCAGCCGCACATGTCGGCCATGGGTGAGGTGCTGCTCGCCCTCGCTCATAACGGCACGCTCACCAACACCAACAAGTTGCGCGCGCGGCTCATAGCCGACGGCGCCCGGTTGTACTCGTCGACCGACTCCGAGGTCGCCGCCAAGCTCATCGGCATGTACACGGAGCGCACCAACCACCTGCGCGAGGGCATACGCCATGCCATGGAGCTCATGGAGGGGGCCTATGCCATGGTGCTGTGCACGGCCGATGCCCTCTACGCGTTTCGCGACCCCCACGGCATCCGTCCGTTGTGCATTGGCAATCTGCCCGACGATGCCGGCTGGGTCATCTCGTCGGAGACCTGCGGGCTGGATATCGTCGGCGCCACCTACGTGCGTGACGTCGAACCGGGCGAGGTCGTGCGCGTCAACGACGAAGGCCTGCGCTCGTTTATTGCCGTCGAGCCCGCCAGGCGCGCCTCGTGCATCTTCGAGTACGTGTACTTCGCCCGGCCCGACAGCGTGATAGATGGCCAGAGCGTCTACCAGGCACGACGTGATACCGGACGCATCCTCGCCCGCGAGAATCCCGTGGAGGCGGACCTCGTGCTCGGCGTTCCCGATTCTGGCGTTCCGGCAGCCCTCGGCTATGCCGCCGAAAGCGGCATCGAGTACACCGACGGCATCGTGAAGAACCGCTACGTGGGCCGTACCTTCATCCAGCCCACCGACGAGATGCGTCAGCTCGGCATCAGGCTCAAGCTCAATCCGCTACCCGATGTGATCGCGGGAAAGCGGCTCGTCGTCATCGACGACTCCATCGTGCGCGGCAGCACCTCGCGCAAGCTCGTGGCGATGCTGCGCGATGCGGGAGCCGCCGAGGTGCACTTGCGCATTACGAGTCCGGAGGTGCTGTGGCCGTGCTTCTACGGTATCGACACGGCCACGCGTGAGCAGCTCATCGCGGCGGGGATGGACCTTTCGCAGATGAACGAGTGGATCGGATCGGATTCGCTCGCGTTTCTTTCCCTTGACGGCTTGCGCGAGGCGGTTTCCGGCGCGCGCCATCGCTCCTTCTGCGAGGCTTGCTTCACCGGCGAATATCCCGTCTGATTCGCCATCTCCGCCTGTAGTTATTCTGGAGCTAGAAGAATTACGGCCTTTCCCGAGGTTGCGCGTATTAAAATAGACGAATGTGTTTCATGTAACGTTTTCGATCAGGAGGTCAAGATGTTCAAAGCCAACACAGGGTACAGCACGGGCGCGTCGGCATTCGATGCGGGCAAGGAAGCCGCCGCACAGGCGGTCGAGGGGCTGGACGCCCCCAAGGTGGCATTCGTCTACTGCAGCTGCGACTACAACGTCACGGCAGTCGTTGACGGTGTCAAGGAGGCGATTCCCGGCGTACCGGTTCTGGGCAACACCTCCTTCACCGGCGTCATCGTCTCCGATGGCGGCTACGTGGGCGGTGACGAGCCGTTCGTGGGCGTGATGGTGCTCTCGAGTCCGGATATGGCCGTCGGCATCGCCGCGGCAGATCGCGCGCAAAACGACGATCCCTTCGAGGCCGGCCTCATCATGGCCGAGGCCGCGCTTGATGCCGCGGGCAAGGACGTCGCCCCCGACTTCTTCTACATGGCCGCCTCTCCTGCGGAGGAGGAGCTCTACCTCAAGGGCATTTCCTCTGTCATCGGGCGCGTGCCGTTCTTCGGCGGTTCCGCCGCAGACAACTCCATCGCCGGCGAGTGGAAGCTCTACGATACCGACGAGAGCTTCGGCGACGGCTGCGTCATCGCGCTCTTCTGGGACGCTCCGGCGATGACCAACATGTTCACCGGCGCCTATCACGAAACGGATGACTTCGGCGTCATCACGAAGGTCAACGGTCTGCGCACCATCGCCGAAATCGACGGTGTGCCCGCCGCCAAGAAGTACCAGGAGTGGACTGGTTGCTCCGACGACGACATCGCCGGTGGCAACCTGCTGGCCTACTCGATCACCTCGCCGCTCGGCGTCAAGGACCGTCTGGGCGACTTGGTCGCCATCCGTCACCCGATGAACGGCAATGATGACTTCACGATCAACGTGGGCAACAACCTGGCCGAGAAGACCTGCGTTATCCGCATGGAGGCCACGGTCGACGAGCTGATCGCGTCGGTGCCTGACACGCTCGAGGCCCTCATCGACGTCATGCCCGGCAAGCCCGTCGCCTTCCACCTGGTGCATTGCGGCGGTCGTCGCGCCGGTATCGACGCGCGCATCGGCGAGGTGGCCGACGCCGTTGCCAAGATCGCCGGCGACGTGCCCTACATCATGGAGTTCACCTTCGGTGAATACGGATTCGAGTCCGACAACAACAACACGTGCGGCGGCCTCATGCTGTCGTTCACGGGCTTCAGCGAATAGCGTAGGGCTTTCGACTGAAGCGACCGCCGAATCGCGTCGTTGTTATCTCGACTGAAGGGGTCGCCATTACGGCGGCTCCTTCTTCTTTGCGTGGGGTGGGAGTAGGGGGATGCATGCATGCGACGCACGTATTGGCTTACATCCAAATAAGACACAGACTCGCTTGAATCACATGCTATAATCGAACAAATGTTCCGGTTGGAAGCCTCCTAACTTCGACGAGAAGGACAGCCATTCGAAGGCCAGGAGGTCATTGTGCGTACGTGTTTCATCCCGTATAATTACGTAATACGAAATAGGGCAAACCATGTTTGAGGTAGTGGTGCATCCTCACGCCCTGAAGCACGGGATTCCCAAGTCGGACATCCTGTATGCGTGGGAACACTTTATCGCGAAGCAACGCAGGACGGCGCCACGGGAAGATGAGATCGTTGCCGTAAGCGCGACAGCAGATGGAATGTTGATTCAGCTTGTCGTAAAAGATCTCGGGGATGTGCTCTTGATCTTTCATGCCATGGCTCCGCCTTCGGAGAAAGTGATGAAGGAATTGGGCCTGAAAAGGAGGTAGGCGTGATGATGACGGCAGAGGAAATCGAGGAGCGCTTCGGTATCTCACAAGCGCAAGTCGAGGAATGGTCGGCAGCATGGGAGCGTGGAGAGCTTCCCGGCGAGCCCGTTGGCGAAGTCACATATGGTCGTCCCCTGAAGTTCGGCGAACCCTTGCAAGTCGTGACCTTCAAGGATACCGAGCAACATGTCAGCGCCATGGACAGGCGTGCCAGCGAGCTTGGGCTCAAGCGCTCCGATTATCTGCGTTGGCTCATCTCCCAGGACCTCGCGGCCGCCGGTTTTGCCTCATAGTCCTGCGCGCATCGAACGAGAGCGCCGGGAACCTGTCTGGATTACTCCTGTGCCCAATGCAGTGACACGTCGACCTCGTCTGCCAACGCGCGACGGCAATCCTCGAATGTCCTACGGCATGCCTCGTAGACGTCGCCCGTGAACTCGTCGTGGTAGAAGGCGCTGATGTCGAAGCAGAAGTCCATGTCACGTATGGGAAGGATCGAAAGCGTCCCGTCGAACATCGAGGCGTTCATGTCCGAGACGAACGCGACGCAGTTCTCGGTGCGGAGCTTCAGGTAGAGCAGGTCCATGTCCATGTAGAGCTCTTCGGCCTCGGCAAGGGTCTCGTCGTCCACGAACGGCCGAATGCCCTCGGCGAGACCCGAGGACATGTAGCTGTCGGGAATGAGGAGCCTCTGGTCGCGCAGGTCGTCGACGGTGATACCACTGGCCATGGACGCCAAGGGATTCGCGCGATTGCATGCGATGACGAAGTGGTCGCGATAGATGGGGGTGGACCGGTAATCGGACGAGATGGAGCTGTCCACGTTCATGCCGATCGCCACATCGACGCCGTGCTCCTCCAACGCCTGACGCAGCTCGCCGTACTTCATGCACAGGAGCGATAACCGGATGCTGGGATGCTCCTTGGCCATGGAGTTCACGAACCGTACGAGGAAGGGTCGCGCGCCGTTACGCAGGTAGCCGATGCGCACGAGTTTGTCACCGGTGCCGGAGACGGACCTGACGCGCTCTTGCGCGAGTTCCCATCCACGCAACAGGGAACGGGCCTCCTGCAGGAAGACTTCACCGGCATCTGTCAGCTCGACGCCGTGCGTGTCGCGCACGAAGAGGAGCGCGCCGAGCGATTCCTCGAGCGCGGCCATGTGACGGCTGATGACCGAGCGGCTCACGAAGAAGTGCTCCGCGGTGCGCCGGAAGCTCAGGCTGCGTGCCAAGTGGACAAACTCGTCAAGATACTCGAAATTCATCTCATCACCCGGATCGGCTCGACCTCTCGTTCGCGATCTCATAATAACAAGGGGACGGGACCGCAATCGTCCGGAAACGCCACATAGCGAAGAGGAGCCCACGAATGGGACTCCTCTTCGCTTGGGTCTCTTGTGTCGTCGACCGCTAGGCTGCGTTCTTCTGCTTTGTCGCGGCGCCCGTGGACTTCACGGCATTCTCATTCGCGGCCTGCTCGAGCTTGTCCTTGCGCTCGGTGCGGCGAATCTGGAAGTTGAGCAGCAGTCCGCCACCAACCAGCAGCACGATCATGACGATGAGAACTACGAGGTCGTTGCTCATGGTCTCGTCCTTTCCCTCAAACCCTATCCTTCGATATCTCGATGATAATGGCGTCCGGGTCCTTGGCCTGGTGCGGTAAACGTGCCGCTGTTGCCAAAACCGCAACGGCGCTTTCGCTATAATCGTTTTCGCAAACATGACCAGCTTCACCCGATCGCAAGGAGGCCCGCATGGACCCGAACGTCCGCCCCGATTCCATGGCACGCATCAATACTCCCGAGCTCGCCCAGGCATTCATCGACGAGCAGGTACAGGCCATACGCGAGCAGGTCGGCGACCGCAAGGTGCTGCTGGCTCTTTCCGGTGGCGTCGATAGCTCTGTCGTGGCGGCGTTGCTCATCAAGGCCATCGGCAAGAACCTCATCTGCGTGCACGTGAATCACGGCCTCATGCGCAAGGGCGAGTCCGAGCAGGTGGTGGACGTGTTCCAGAACCAGATGGACGCTAACCTCGTCTACGTGGACGCCACGGACCGTTTCCTTGACTTGCTGGCCGGCGTCGACGAGCCCGAGACAAAGCGCAAGATCATCGGCGCGGAGTTCATCCGCGTGTTCGAGGAGGAGGCGCGCAAGGTCGGCGACGAGGTCGACTTCCTCGCCCAGGGCACCATCTACCCCGACATCCTCGAGTCCAAGGACGGCGTGAAGGCGCATCATAACGTGGGCGGCTTGCCCGAGGACCTACAGTTCGACTTGGTCGAGCCCGTCAAGCTGCTCTACAAGGACGAGGTGCGCGTGGTCGGCCGCGAGCTCGGCCTGCCGGAGTATCTGGTCATGCGCCAGCCTTTCCCGGGTCCGGGCCTTGCCATCCGGGTCATCGGCGAGGTGACGAAGGACAAGCTGGACACTCTGCGCCTGGCAGACTTCATTTTCCGGGACGAGATCGCTAAGGCCCATCTGGAGGGCACCATGAACCAGTATTTCGCGGTGCTCACCGACATGCGGTCGGTCGGCGTCATGGGGGACGGGCGCACCTACGACTACACCGTCGCGCTGCGCGGCGTCACCACCACCGACTTCATGACCGCCGACTGGGCCCGCATCCCCTACGAGCTGCTCGACAAGATCAGCGGCCGCATCGTCAACGAGGTCAAGGGCATCAACAGAATTGTCTACGACATCACCAGCAAGCCCCCCGCAACGGTGGAGTGGGAATAAATCAGAAAAGCCGAAAAGTGCAGGAATACCAATGGTTTTTGGATTTTACCCACCCCTTCTGATAAGATTTTGATAAGATTCCGCTGGAGCGCAGTTATTCTGCGTGCCAGTGGCTTGTGAGTAAAGAGTAATTTCTCCAAGCTCACAAACTTCTCCATATGATTGAAGCCCGTACTGATTGGATGTCAGTACGGGCTTTTTCTATGCTCATTTTTCTTTCTGCTGATCCTTGAACGCTTCCACAAGCAGATCACTCAGTCCCTGCGACGGTACTTTTGCCCAACGCTGGGTGGTGTCCTCTTCCGGGAAGGTGTAGCGCCAGTGGTCGTACTGCTCTTTGCTGATCTTGCCGCAGCGCAGCTTCTCCGACTGTTCTGCCCATGCGGAAAGCATGGTAAAGATTGATTCATCCATGGTGCGTTTGCTGCCGTCAAAGATGAGATGCACCTCATCCCCCTGCTTTTCAGCACGGATACCGTGAATGTCCTCGATGGCAAAAAGGGTGTGAATAAATCCAAGGTCACTGTCAATGTTGGGGATCTGCAGCGCCAAGGGAGAAACCTCTAACACATTGGCGATAGCTTTTACCAAATCCTCTTTCGGCGTTCTGGAACCGGACTCGTACTGCGCCATGCGGACATCAGCTGTTTTAGGCGGAAAGCCAACAGCTTGGCCAAGCCATTTCTGCGTCATGCCACGCAAATTACGAATAAAACGGATTCGTTCACCAATCGCCATAACCCTACGCTCCTTTGGTATCGTTGTGATGATTATAGCATATATATTTAGCTCGCGTCAATATAGCTTAAATAAAAAAGTTTAATATTTTCTCAAAAACCTCTTGACATAACTGAATATGCTTAGTATAATGCAAGAGTAAACTTAAACATTTGCAGTTAAGTTCGGAAATTTAATACCTGTCGCACATCACAGTCATGGTGTGTCCGCCCGGGCAAATCGGAAGGCGGCCAGAAAGTAT
>UQUH01000030.1 GCA_900544245.1 uncultured Coriobacteriaceae bacterium
AGGAAGTCGACGAGCCATTCCTGCACGGTTGCGTTCGACTCGTCGACGGTGCCCCCGATGGGGATTGTCTTGGTCGCGACGAGCACGGGGACACGTTCGCCCCCGTATTGCTGGATGGCGGCCGCGCGTGCCATGGATGCCTCGGATTTGATGGTCGCCGTATAGGCAAAAACGCACAATGCCGCCAGCACTCCGCAGCAGATCGCGATTGCCGTTTGCTTTCGTTGTCTCGTCATGACACCTCCACGACACGTCCGTTGGAGCCGTGACTATGCAACAGGGGCGTCCGAGCCATCTACCCCCAGAACCTGTACGATTTCGGAGTTGAATCGGATCGACTTCGGATTGATTTCAGACGCGATTCCGAAAGCCCCCGTTCAGCGCAGGGGAGTGCGTTGCGTCAAGAGCACGTCCAATGCATGCGCAATTGGGGGATTCTCAAAAAATTTTTCGCAGGGGCCGCGTTTCCACGCGGACAACATGTCGCTGGCGGCGTTTTGCGGGGGCCGCGTTTCACGCGGCCCGGGTTGCCGCGAAGCGGGCTGTCGGGGAGCGACCATCGAGGCGGCATCTCCCATATGCCGCGTTTCCTAGAGATGCCTGATGATGCTGCGGAACTCCTCCTCGGCATCGCTCTTGGTGGCGGCGATGATGGTCTCGCCGGGGTAGAGCACCGTGTCGCCGGTGATCATCACAAACTCGTCGTCGCGAATCACGGCGATGAGCTGCGTGTCATGTGAAAACGGGATGTCAGCCACGCGCACGCCGTCGTGATGGCGCATCTTGGCGGGCAACTTGGTCTCGACCATCACGATGTCGCCCTCGCGCAGCGAGAACACCATGCGCATGTCGCCCACGATGGCCTCTTCCTCCACCATGCGCGCGATGAGCTCGGTGGACGAGACGGGCTCGATGCCCACCTCGTGGAAGATGCGCCCGTTCTTGGGGTTGTTCACGTTGGCGATGCAGCGCGGCACGTTGAAGGCGGTCATGGCGATTTCGCAGGCCACGAGGTTCGTCTCGTCGTGCCCCATGAGCGCCACGAAGAGGTCGGCATCGTCCACGCCCGCGTCCAGCTGCACGGCGGAGTCGGTGCCGTCGCCCTCGATGATGAGCACCTCGGAGGGCAGGGTGTCGGCCAGGTGATCGACGGTCTCGCGGTCTTCTTCGATGAGGGTGATGCGATGGTTCTGCTCGAGCATCATCGAGATGAGGTATTCCGAGGTGGTCGATCCGCCGCTTATGACGATGAACATGCGATCAGCTCCTGATAAAGCGCGAGAGGCGTCCGTAGTCCTCGCGTGCGACGCAGACGATGGCAACATCGCCATCATGCAAGATGGCGTCGGGTGCGGGTAGCGTCGTTTCGTCATCGTGCTCGACGGCGATGACGCGCGCGTCATAGTCCTGCTCGAGCTCGTCGACCGTCATGGTGACGTCGTCTTCGAAGTTGAAGGCGAAGCGCGCCAGCTCGTAGTCGCCAAAGGTGTCGATATGATGGCCATGTCCCGATTGGATCTTCGAGAATATCTCCTCGGCGACAAGCGTCGTGCCGCAGGCAAAGTCGATGCCCAGCTGCGCGTAGGTTTTCTCGCGTCGCGCCTCGTAAAGTCGCGTGATGACGTGCGGAACCTCGTAGATGCGTCGCGAGACCTCGGCAATCATGAGGTTGGCGTTATCGTTGCTCGTGACGGCGGCGATGACGTCCGCCTCGTCGATGCCGGCCTCCATGAGCGCGCTTTCGTCAAAGCCGACCCCCTTGACGATGCGACCGTTGAAGTCGCGACCGAGGTTCTTGAACGAGTCGGCGTTGCGATCGATGACCGAGACGTTGTGGCCATCTTCGGAAAGCAGCGTTGCCAGGTGGCTCCCGACGCGTCCGCAACCTACGACGATGATGTTCATGACGAGGGCCTCTCTGCCTACTGCGCGGTTATCACGTCGCAGCCCATGTAGGGACGCAGCACCTCGGGCACGGTGATGGTGCCGTCGGCGTTCTGGTAGTTCTCGATGACGGCGGCCATGGTGCGGCCCACGGCAAGACCGCTGCCGTTGAGCGTGTGCGCGAAGTGCTTCCTGCCGTCCTTGTCGACGTACTTGATGTTGGCGCGACGCGCCTGGAAGTCACCGCAGTTGCTGCAGCTCGATATCTCCTTGTAGGCACCGTAGCTGGGTAGCCATACCTCCAGGTCATAGGTCTGGCGTGCCGAAAATCCCAGATCACCCGTGCACAGGCTGATGACGCGGTAGGGAAGCCCCAGCTCCTGAAGTATCTTTTCGGCGCAAGCGGTCATGTCCTCGAGCTCCGCATCGGATTTTTCGGGATTGGCAAAACGCACCATCTCGACCTTGTCAAACTGGTGCACGCGGATGATGCCGCGCGTATCGCGGCCGGCGCTGCCCGCCTCCTCGCGGAAGCACGGCGTGTAGGCGCAGTAGCGAATGGGCAGCTCCGCGTCGTCGAGGACCTCGTTTGCGTGCAGGTTGGTGAGCATGACCTCGGCCGTGGGAATGAGGTAGAGCCCCTCGGTGGTCTTGAACAGGTCGTCCTCGAACTTGGGCAGCTGACCCGTGCCGGTGAGCGTGTCCTTGTTGGCAAGGGCGGGAAGCCACCACTCGACCGACCCCCACTCGATGTGGGTGTTGAGCATGAAGTTGATGAGCGCGCGCTCCAGGCGGGCGCCGGCGCCATGCAGTGCGTAGAAGCGTGCATGCGCGAGCTTCACGCCGCGTTCGAAGTCTATGATGCCCAGCTCGGGCCCGAGGTCCCAGTGCGCCTTTGCCTCAAAGTCGAACTCGCGCGGCGTACCCCAGCGTCGGACCTCGGGATTGTCGTTCTCGTCATCGCCCACGGGGGTGTTGGCACCGGGGATGTTGGGGATGGAGTAGGTGAGGGCCTCGAGCTTCTCCTCGACCTCGGCAAGCTCGGCATCGAGTTGCTCGATTTCGTCGCCAACGGCACGCATGCGCACCTTGGCATCCTCGGCCTCGCCCGCATTGCCCTCCTTCATCATCTGCCCGATCTGCTTGGACACGGCGTTGCGCTCGGCTTTGAGGGACTCGACCTTCTGGATGATTTCGCGGCGTTCTTCATCGAGGCGACGAAATTCGTCGTAATCCCACTTTGCGTGGCGGTTTTTCAGAGCCTCCTCGATGGCTTCGGGGTTTTCGCGAATAAAGCGAATGTCGAGCATTGTTCCTCCTGTGCCTAGCGCAAAACGCACCGTTTGAAATGTGATGCGAGCAAGTATACCTCGCACGGCACGTTTTGCGGTACCATGCGATCCGTGACTTTTAGCTGGGAGAGAGCATGTTCGACGAATATTTCGCATACTTTGGCCTGACGGGGGGCGTCTTGCTCATCATCGGCGTCGGGCTGCTACTCTTTCTGCTCATCGCCATCATCCTCGAGCGGCGCACCAAGCTGCTCTTTCCCGAGCGCCACAAGCCCAAGTCGAACACAGATGACGATTTTCTGTCCTTTGACGATGACGAAGATGAAGACTGAGTCTCCGGGTACACTTAGCCCGACCCGTGCATGACGAGCCAAGCAAAGGAGCATGACATGATTAGAAAGCGCCTCATCGTATGCCTCATCGCAGCGGTCATGTCCTGCACGTGTCTGTTCGCGTTTACGGCGTGCGGGTCCTCGGATGCCAACGATCTCGTGGGTGAGTGGAAGATCAAGGACACGGATGTCACGGTCGTCTTTTCGGGGGATAAGTTCAAGCTCGTGGGCAACACCTTCGACTATACGGTCGATCCTGGTGCCAAGACCATCACCTACAAGTCAGGTGACGCGACGGGCAGCGCGAAGTACAGCTTTAGCGACAACGGCCAGCAGCTCACGCTTGACGAGAGTGATGGTGTTGGCGGGACGAAGACCACCGTGTTCGACAAGGTTTCGAATGACGGCAACGCCGAGCCGTCTGCCAATGGTGTGGCAGCCGAGGGCGAGTAAGGCATTGCGCGGGGCGTTCATCCTGCGCCTTGAGAGCGGTAGAATATATGCACGCACTCGAGTGCGTCGCATGGGCTTGGGCGGCATCATGTCCCGAACCTGGTCAGGTCCGGGAGGAAGCAGCCATAAGGGGCCTCTGGTGGGCGCCCAAGTCCATACGGCGCACTTGTTGCGCAAGATAGGCGGGAAATGGAAGTAATACAGTTTTTCATCGACTTGCTGCGCGACCCGCGCGGGTTCATCGCGCAGTGGATCATCGAATTGGGACCCGTCTGGGTCTACACCCCGTTGTTTCTCATCATCTTCGTCGAGACGGGTCTAGTTGTCACGCCGTTTCTGCCGGGTGACTCGCTGCTGTTCTGCGCGGGCATCTTCGCGGCCGACGGTGGCGGCCTCAACATCTTCGTGCTCATCATCCTCATGACGATTGCCGCGATTCTGGGCAACACCTCCAACTACTGGATCGGCCGCAAGGTGGGACAGGCTATCGTGGCAAGCGGCTGTGTCAAGGCACTCACGCCCGAGCGTATAGAAAAGACGCAGGCCATGCTCGACAAGTACGGCTCGATTGCCGTGTTCCTCACGCGCTTTTTCCCGATCATCCGCACCTTTGCGCCGTTTCTGGCGGGCATGGGCGAGATGCACTTCGGGCGCTTCACGTTGTTCAACGTACTTGGCGGTGTCACCTGGGTGTGCCTATTCACGCTGTTGGGCTACTTCTTCGGCGGTGTGCCCTTTGTGCAGGACCACTTCGAGCTTGTCATCATCGGCATCGTGGTCATTTCGTTCATTCCCACCGTGGCCGGCCTCATCAAGGCCAAGATGAGCGCGGGGAAGAAAAAGCACCAGTAAGAAGAGGCAGACGCCGAGTAGCGCGAAGCGCGAGGGCGTGCCCAAACGTCACTATATACAGGCTATGGACAATCGTCGGCGACCGTCATGGCATGCGCTGCATACCGTACGTGCTACGTTCTGCGATCTGTGGCCGCCGCAACCTGCCACGGCCCGCAGAACTTCCCTAGTCTGCTACGTTTTGCGACTCCTGGCAGCCGCAAGCCGCCACAACCCACAAAACTTCCCACTCCTGCTACGTTTTGCAACCTGTGGCCGCCGCAGCTTGCCACAGCCCGCAAAACTTCTCATTCCCGTTCCTAATGAAACAACGACCCCAAGCAGACGTCTTACCAGAGCACCGGTTCGGGAATCGAGCGTGCGCGAGCTTGCGTAGCATGTCGATGACGCTTTGCATCCGAGTCCGGATCGCTCGTCGGAAAGCCATGACGGGATGCTAAACTGGAACGCCGTGGGGTTAGAATCCCCGCAAGCTTATCGTTGAACGAAGGCAGGGTTCATGGCTCTTTCGCTGTACCGTAAGTACCGTCCCGAGGTGTTCGCCGACGTCGTTGGTCAGGAGCATGTCGAGAAGACGCTCGTCAACGCTATCTCGGAGGGCGCGGTTGCCCATGCGTACCTGTTCTGCGGGCCGCGCGGAACGGGTAAGACCACATCAGCACGCTTGCTTGCCAAGGCGCTCCTGTGCGAGTCGGCTCAAAACGGCCAACCTGATGGCACCTGTCCGCAGTGTCTCGAGATCGCCCAGGGAACACACCCTGATGTCTTCGAGCTCGATGCCGCGAGTCGCACGGGTGTCGACAACGTGCGCGAGGAGATCATCGGGCGCGTTGGTTTTGCCCCGACGCGCGGCCGCTTCAAGGTCTACATCATCGACGAGGTGCACATGCTGTCGACGGCGGCGTTCAATGCGCTGCTCAAGACGCTCGAGGAGCCGCCCGAGCATGTCGTCTTCGTGCTGTGCACGACCGACCCGCACAAGGTTCCCGAGACCATTCAGTCCCGTTGCCAGCGTTTCGACTTCCGTCGCTTCTCCATCGAGGAGATCGTGGGTTATCTCGAGCGTATCAGCAAGGGCGAGGGCTTCGAATACGAGCCCGAGGCACTCGAGTTCATCGCCGCCAAGTCCGCCGGCGGCATGCGTGATGCCACGACGGCACTCGAGCAGGTTGGCGTCTACACCGAGGGCAAGATCACGCTCGACGAGGCCACGCGCATGTTCGGCCAGATCGACATCGCGGCACTCTTCGAGATAGCGGGATACATCGCGCGACGCGATACGTCGTCGTGCTTCGTCTGGATTAACGACCTCGTGGGCCGCGGTGTCGACCTCTCGCAGTTCTCGCGCGATCTTGCCTCGCATCTGCGTAACCTCTACGTGACCGCAATCACGGGAGGCGATAACGGCATCGTTGCCTGCACGGCTGCACAACTCGAGCGCTACCGACAGCAGGCAGCCGAGTTCGGCGGCGTCGACCGCCTTGCCCGTGCGCTTGACATATGCGGGTCGCTCGTCGCGGAGCTGCGCAACTCGTCGGATGCTCGTTTGAGCGTCGAGGTTGCGATGACGCGCCTCACCAGGCCCGATAGCGAGCTCACGCTCGAGGCCCTTGCCGAGCGTCTCGAGGCGCTCGAGCTCAGGCCGTCGATGGCGGCAGCGTCGCAACCCGCTTTCGAGACGGCCCCCACCTCTACCGTGGCAAACGTGGTCGAATCAGTGACTGTCGTTAGTCGCGCTGCGGAGGAGCCTCCCGCTTCGACGCCCATTGACGACACACCGCCGTGGGAGGACGCAGCCCCCGCGGCTGAGCCGATGCCCATCCCCGAGCCCGAGCCAGCGCCTGCTGCCGGGTCCGCCGTCGCCTCTGCAGGCCAGCCTGAAATGTCCACCGAGCGTCTCCTGGCCGCCGTGCTCGCCGTAGTCAGACGCGAGGACGCGGCAACCGGCGCGCTGCTCTCGGGCGTATCGCTTGCCGAGGAGGACGGGCAATACCACCTGCTCTTTCCCACGGGTTCGGAGTTCCAGATGCGCGTCGTGAACGGACCTGACGCCAAGGCGCTCATCAACAAGGCCTTTGCCGAGACCCTTGGCAACCCCGTGTCCTTCGATTGCCGCATCGGATCGTTTTCCGGCTTGTCCGCCCAGGCGGCTCCGTTGACGAGCGAGCCTCCCGTGAGCTTCGCGGACGACGCGCGGGTTGACGACAGCTATTTCGAGAGTCTGGTGACCGAGCGTTCCGCCGTTCCCGCCGACGAGATGCCCGCCGATTTCGCCGATGCCCTCTCCGCCTTCGGAGCAGGTGTTAAAGTACACGAGATAAATGACGAGGAATAAGGAGCCACGATGGCCAAAGGAATGAACCCGCAGGCAATGCTCAAGCAGGCCCAGAAGATGCAGGCCAAGATTCAGGCCGTGCAGGAGGAGGCTGCGCGCGAAACCGTCGAGGCGACGGCCGGCGGCGGCATGGTTACCGCGACCGTCTACGGCGACCTGCGCGTCAAGAGCATCGAAATCGATCCCGAGGCGCTTGACCCCGAGGACGTCGAGATGCTCCAGGACATGATCGTCGCCGCCGTCAATGAGGGCATCGCCAATGCCCAGGCGATGGTCGACGAGCGTATGGCCTCCGTGACGGGCGGCATGAACATACCGGGGCTCTTCTAGACGTTCATGAAGAAGGAAGCGTCAATCCAACATGCGCTCGAGGAGATCGAGCGCATGCCGGGCATCGGGCCCAAATCCGCGCAACGTATTCTCAACTGGCTCCTGACCAGCGACGATGAAGTCGCACTTGGCATCGCCGAGGCAATCGTCGACGTCAAGAAGGCAATTCACCTCTGTCCGCGCTGCCATAATTTCGCCGAAGGGGAGCTCTGCGCCATCTGCGCCGATCCGAGCCGCGAGAGCGAGACGATTTGCGTCGTCGCCGAGCCGCGTGATGTCGAGGCAATCGAGCGGACCGGCATCTACCAGGGCCTCTACCATGTTCTCGGTGGCGTCATCAATCCCATGGAGGGGTCGATGCCCGAGGACCTGCACATCTCTGACCTCATGGCGCGTCTGGGCAGCGAGCCCGTCGAAGAGGTTTTGGTCGCCACGAATCCTGACGTCGAGGGCGAGACGACGGCCAGTTACCTGGCCCGCATCATCAAGCCGCTCGGCATTCGCGTGACGCGTCTGGCGAGCGGCCTTCCCGTGGGAGGGGAGCTCGAGTACGCCGATGAGGTCACCCTCGGCCGCGCCATCGAGTCGCGCCGCGAGCTGTGAAATAAGAGCCCTTCAAATTTAAACCAGGCGAATACAACAGGCGATTGCGGGCATCTCGAGCAGACATGCGACGAGCGCGATGCGATCTTGCGAGGACTGTCTGAGCGCGCGATTTATGCGCGCGAGTCCCGCAGCGGCATCGCACGAGGCGCAGGTCGGGTGCGAGGGCAAGCCCGCAATCGCCTGTCGGATTCGCCCACCTGTCACGTTCCCGTTACCGGGCACTGCATCATGCTGGAGTATAATAGCCGCTTACATTGCAAATCCCTGCGCAGCACACATGCGCATGCTAGGCGAAAGAGCAACACGTGTCAGATTCAAGGGAATCCGAGGTCTTTCAGCACTTCGGCGCGTATAGCGGTTATGACCAAAGCTACTACAGCCACTTCAACGTCAAGCGCGGCTTGCGCAATGCAGATGGCACGGGAGTCGTCGCCGGCATCACCTCGATATCAAACGTGCACGGCTACCTCACGGACGAGGGCGTGCGCGTGCCCGACGAGGGCCGCCTGACCCTGCGTGGCTATGATATCGAGGATCTCGTCGACGCGGCCGCAGCAGAAGATCGCCCCGGTTACGAGGAACTTGCCTACCTGCTCATCGCGGGTGACTTGCCCAAGCGGGCTGAGCTCGACCGCTTCAATGCCGCCATCGACGGCTATCGCGATCTGCCCAACGGTTTCGTCAACAACCTCATCATGAACTATCCGTCCGAAAACGTCATGAACATGATGGCTCGCAGCGTGCTCATGCTCTATGCCGCCGATGGTGCGGACGAAATCGACGCCATCAACGAGCGTCACGAGGTCGAGGTCGCCGTCCAGCTCCTGAGCCGCCTTCCCCGCATCGCCGCCTTGTCCTACCTTGCGAGCCGGCAGCGCACCGTCGCGGGAAGCCCCATGTACATCAACCCGCCCAAGCCGGGGCTGTCGACCGCCGAGACCTTCCTCTACATGTTGCGCCACGACATGCAGTACACGGCCGAGGAGGCGCGCATGCTCGACATCATGCTCATGCTGCATGCAGAGCATGGCGGTGGCAACAACTCGACTTTCACCACACGCGTCCTCACCTCGAGTGGCACCGATGCGTATTCGGCCTATGCGGGCGGTATCTGCTCGCTCAAGGGCCCGCGTCATGGCGGGGCAAACATCAAGGTGGTCGATCAGCGTCGCGACCTCATGGAGCAGGTGCAGGATACGGACGACGAGGGCCAGGTCGCCGATTATCTGCGCCGCGTCCTCAAGAAGGAGGCCTTCGACGGCAGCGGCCTTGTCTATGGCATGGGACATGCCGTCTACACGCTCAGCGACCCGCGTGCGGTTATCTGCAAGAAGTACGCGCGCGAGCTTGCCAGGGGTACAGAACATGAACGGGAGTTCGAGCTCATCGAAACCATCGAGCGTCTCACCCCCGAGCTATTCCGGGAGCTTCGGGGTTCGCGCAAGGCGATTTGCGCCAACATCGACATGTATTCCGGTCTCGTTTACATGATGCTCGGCATTCCCGAGGAGCTTTACACGCCTCTGTTTGCCACGGCGCGCATGGCCGGCTGGGCGGCGCATCGCTTTGAGGAGATCGTCGAGGGCAAGCGCATCATTCGCCCCGCATACAAGGCGGTGAACAGTTCCCGTTCGTATGTCCCCATGGACGAGCGCGAGCAAACGGTGCAGGAAGAGGTCGTTCAGGAGATCGACCAGGTGCAGGCGTTCTACAACGATTAGACGAAGATAAGACGACGAGAAGCAAAGGGGCGTGCTCGTATGGCAAAGGAACTGAAGATTGGCACGGCGGAGGAGCGAGAGGCTTTGGCCGAGCAGGCGCTCACGGACGAGGACATCGTCGATGCACTCGCGCAGGAGATTGCCGGGTCGAGCAGGATCCGGCGTCAGAAAGCCGCATCGACCGTCGCGCTCATCGCCGACAAGGATGCCAGTGTGCTGTTGCCCTTTGCGGATGACATAGCGAGCGGCCTGACCAAGCCGGAGGCGCAGACGCGCTGGGAGGTGCTGCATGCCCTCGACCAGATGGGCAAGGCGGGCCAGCGTTACGATGAGGACGTGCTCGTCGCTGCGGAGGATCCCCTCTCCGACGAGCCCAACGGATTCGTGCGCGAGGCGGCCTTCCACTTCTTCTGCGGCTATGGCAGCGCATCGACCGACAACTCCGAGGAGGTCTGGACGCAGATCGACGAAGCGATCCAGTGCTACCACGGCAATCCCGAATTCACCGACATGCTCACGCAGCTCGTCGCCTTTGCCGAGGGAAACATCTCGCTTGCCACGAGCTCCGCGCTCGCCCAGCGCATGAAGTTCGATTCCGAGAACGCGTCGGGAACCCTGCGCATGCGTTCCGAGCAAATCGTTGCCGCCCACAAGAATCGTCTCGAACGGGAGAAGTAGCCTGCCGCAACGAGACAAATGCCGCCGGAGCACTTTTGTCTCATTCGCCGCGGGATGCCTCAGTGTTTTCGCACCTGCACGGGATGCAAGTCGAGCACCTCCGCGAGCCTGCTGGCATAGTAGCGGATGCCGCTTGGCGTGCCGCATTCCCCGGCGATGTTGAGGAGCAGTAGCTCGACGACGTCGCTGCGGTTCTTGAAGAGCATGTGGTATTTGCGCACGAGCAAGTCAAGGAATCCAATTGCCTGCACGTCGAGCGAGACGTGCACGTGACGCGTCGTCGTGAGCGCGGGATCTCCGATTTGCTCGATGATCCTGTCTGCCCGGATGCCGGCAAGACCGATGACAAAACTGTCATCGGGTTCTGCGATGTATATATGCTCCGAGAGGAAGATAATGGTCTCGACGAGCTGGCTCATGCTCGCAAAGGTCACCGTATCGTTCTTGAGCAGCGGAAGCATCGAGGCATAGACGTCCTTCCCGATGGTAAGCCGAATCGTCTCCTTGGGCTCCTCGCGCTGTGGTCTACCGGTCATCTAGTCACCCTGTTCTTTGGTATGGAACGCGGCTCATGCCGCGAAAATTATAGAGGACAAGGAGGTCAGCGCGCAGGCAGAGGAGAAGCGCCCTTACAGGGAGGGGACTGGGCAAATGAATACTGCATGTGGCACGAGCGACGCGGTCGTTTTGACGACGCACGAGAGAAGCGGATACTTCACGTCGGTGCTTGGGGATGACATCGACCTGCGCTTCGATCCGCACCACGGGGGCACGCTCGATACCGTGCTCCACAACACGATCGCGGCAGGCGGTAGCCTCGCAATCATCGACGAGGCCTTCTTCGTCGATTCGGACGACATGGCCATGGGGCTCGAGAGCTTCTTCAGGGAGGAGAGCAATCCCGAACGCCTCAAGCTCATCATCGTATGCACGCATCGTGACGCAGGCGACGTGTTTCTCGCCTTCCTCGTCATGTATTGCGGCATCTACAACATCATCTACGGGAAGACCGGCATCGACGTGAGCATTGCCCTCGATAGGCTCATCAGGCGAGATAACACGCGCTTTGACGTGCTTCATCTTGCCGAGGCCGGGTGCTGGCGCGAGGCGAAACTCGCCAGGGAGCGTGCCGAGCTCGGGATCGCCGACCATGACGAGACGTCCTACCAGGCCGCAGATGGCAAGGGCGACTTCAGGAAGGTCAGCCGCGATGTGCTCATCGATGTCAGGAATATACGACTCGTGAACATGCACATCGAACTGAGCGCTGTGTCTGCCTGAAGGAGGGGCTGTCGCGGGTGTCTCCTGGTCCAAAGGAAACCATGGTTTGCAAAAATCCATAACTTGGCGAAATGATTCTTCCCTCCGATGAGAATCGGGGCGGGTACCCTGCCTTCTCGCAAGAGCTTTAGCGAGGAGGGAAGATGAGCATAGTCGTTCCACCTGCACCTTCGCACGAGAGCGCCTCGGCTGTGATGGCACGGCTCGCCCGGCTTTCGCAGGGCGGCCCTTCTGAGGAGAAAGGCGAGCAGGCGGCGCGTCGGCCGCGCATGCTACTCGTCATGTCCTGCCTTTTGTGCGCCTGCGGCATATTCTTGCTCATCTGCACGCTTGCGGTCATGTGTATGCCCGATACCCCATTGTCCCAAGTCGTCTTCCTCATCTGCGAAACGTTGTCTTGAGGGAGAGTGCACGGCCATGAACGACGAACTGAAGCTGGACCTCGATGCATCTTTCGATGCCGACGAGGATATGGAAGCCGATCCGGAGGCGGAGCCATGCACACGAACGCTTCCGGCCGGGCACGTCAAGCGCGACGAGCTCGTGTCGACCATGTTGCAGGATCGTAACGTCCTGCGTCTGATCACCGGTCCAGCCGGGTTTGGCAAGACGGAACTCGCGCATGAGTATGCCAGACGTCTCTTCTCTGCCGACGACGTCACCTGGATCGATGCCACGAGCCCCGACTTCTTGCTGATTCTCGACAAGGGCGACAACGCATCTCTGAGGCGCGTTGCGGCGGCATCGGCCCTAGTCGTCCTCGACGGACTGCCCTGGTTGCATGAAGAACGCGCCCGCACCCTCTCGGAATGCATCGACGAGGTGCTGTTTGCCGGCATCGAGGTTATCGTGACCACGACGCCCTCGTGTGATTCCCTGAGCGCCCTGCAGACCGACCGTGTATCCATACACGCCGCCGATCTGCTTGTCTCCGAGCAGGAATGCGCGCCCTGCCAGGTGACCGAACAGGACGGGGGAAGCCGTGCATTTGCCAGGAAACGCTGGAACGACGCGGGCAAGCGACTCTTCGGACGCGTGCCGTCGGTTATCTGGGGCGTCAACACGGAGGCGCAGCGGGACTGCCTCAAGGGCCTGTTCGCGGAGAAGCTGCCGCTTGACCTCATATGCGGCATGTTCGCCATGTTTCTGTTCGAAACGGGTGGCATGCGCGATCTCGAGGCGGCCGGCATCATGCTCAGGAGCGAGGACATCGCCCTCATCGTGCGCGACTATCCGGTCTTCGGCATCGACACGGTCTCGGGGGAGTTCAAGGTCGCGCGGTTCGAACTGGATGACCTCAAGCGGGCCATCGTCGAGAACAAGCTCGAGCCGGTCGTGCTGGAGGGCAACCACGCGTTGTCCGAACGCGTGCTCGGCGCACTGTTCAGACGCGGTGATTTGCGCCGCGGGTCTGCCGTCATCGATGCCTTCTGCAACGACGAGCGCTGCGCGAGCTGGCTCGTCGAGCGCGGATGGGACTTTCTCGATGCAGGCGAGACGCATCTCGTGTCCACGCTGCTCGGCCGCTGCCCCGAGGCGATCTATGCGGGCAGCGGGGTGCTGCAGGCGATGCACGCCTGGGTTGCCGGGCTTTCGGGAGATGGCCGCGAGGCATGCCATATCGCCCGGCATGTCCTCGTCATGCGACAATCGGCGCAACGGCCGGACATCGCGTGCATCGCGGCTCGCATTGCCCTCGCGCAATTCGACGATAACGCCATCATCTCCACCGAGCGAAACGAGCTCGCGTCGGAAACCGCGCCAATCGACCCGATCGATTTCATCGCCTGCGTGCTGGATTCCTGTACGAACGTCGAGGTGGCTCGCGCGTTCCGACTGGATTGCTCGCAAGATGACGTCCGGTACGAGAAAACGCGACGGGCACCGGGAAAGCAACGCGCGCGGCAGCTCACCGCGCTGTTCACGGAGCACGCCGAGAGATTCGGGGATTCCAGGGCGTTCAGGGTTGCGTTGCACGTGCTGGCCCATGTCGACAGCACCGACTTGCACCATCTGGTCCGGGACCTGGGTTGCGATGCCGTGCTCAGGATGCGCAGGGGCGGTGTCACCAGCTTTTCCGATGCCGTGCTCGTGCGGGACATGTGGCAGGCGGGTTACTTCGGGCTTGTCGGACCCGTCATCGACCGTCGCGATGCCAGGGTCCTCGATGGAGCCGCCCATATGCTGGAGGCGCTTGCGACCTGCTGTGGTTACGAGACCATCGCGATACCCTGGAATCTGCGCGACGCTTCCGCACATGGTGCCGCGCCGGTATCGAAGGTTACCGACGGTTCCAACGTCGACGAAATGTACGTGCGTCTTTTTGGTGGTTTCGAGGTGACCATCGGCGACCGATTCCTCAGCGAGGGCAAATGGCGCAAGAAGGCCCGCGCGCTCTTCGCCCTGCTCGTGCTCAACCAGGGTCGGGACGTTCCGCGCGATGACCTGTTCAAGCAGATGTGGCCCGGTTTGCCGCGCGCCCATGCGCTCGATAACTTCTACACCGTCTGGGGCAATTGCATCTCGATTGTCGGAGAGGCGCCCTATTTGGAGCGCAATGGCGAGTACTGTCGCATCGACCCGCGCTTCGTGCGCTCCGATGTCGCCGAGTTCGAGCAGCTTACGCGGCATTTGCTTGCCTCCGATCACGATGCGGGGCACCTGCTCGACACCTATGCCAAGATCGAGGTCCTCTACCGCGGGAGCCTCATGCCGAGCGAGAAGAACGTGCGCGCCGTCAACGCGCAGCGTGACCGCTACCGCGCCCTCTACGTCGATGCCATGGTCGCCGCGACGGAGTGCGCCTTGCAGGCGCATGACATGCGCGTCGCCCTGTGGTTCGCGCGCAAGGCCATGGAGGAGGACCAGACGCGCGAGGACGTGTACCGCGCGCTCATGAAAGCGCAGATAGCATCGGGACAGCGGTGCCCGGCAATCAAGACCTACCTCTCGTGTCGTGACTACCTGCAAAGCTCGCTCGGCCTCGATCCCTCCATCGAGACGCGCGAGCTCTACAACGCGCTCGTCACCACCGATCCGGAGCTCCTGCGCCTGGAGACGGCGCTTGCGCAGAAGACGGTCTGATACGAAGGGGCGACGCACGTGTGGTGTGTGCCTTCTGTGGGCATGCAGATGTTCCCCACTCGTCAGGAAGGGGCGCCATTGCCCTGTGCTAAAGTAATGTGAACACCAATATCGTTTCAGGAAAATAAAGGCAGAATCATGGCAAACCTATTTTCTAAGATTCTCTCCGCCGGCGAAGGCAAGGAAATCAAGGCGTTTCGCAACAGGGTCGGCGAAGTCAATTACCTCGAAGACGAGATATCTCAACTCAGCGATGAGGAGCTTCGCGAGAAGACCATCGAGTTTCGCGAGCGCTACGCAGACGGCGAGTCACTCGAGGAATTGCTCCCGGAGGCATTTGCCGTCGTGCGCGAGGCGTCGGTGCGCACGTTGGGCCTGCGTCACTTCGACGTGCAGCTCATCGGCGGCATGGTCCTCAACGAGGGGCAGATCGCCGAGATGAAGACCGGCGAGGGCAAGACGCTCGTCTCGACGCTCGCGGGCTATCTCAACGCCATCCCCGGCGAGGGCGTGCACATCGTCACCGTCAACGATTACCTGGCCAAGCGCGATAGCGAATGGATGGGACAGGTCTACGAGTTCCTTGGCATGAGCGTCGGCCTCATCCAGAACGGCACCAAGACCGCCGCGCGCAAGGCCGCCTACGATGCGGACGTGACCTATGGTACCAATGCCGAGTTCGGCTTCGACTATCTGCGTGACAACATGGTCGTCAATCCCGATTCGCGCGTGCAGCGTGGTCACGCGTTCGCCATTGTCGACGAGGTCGACTCCATCCTCATCGACGAGGCGCGCACCCCGCTCATCATCTCGGGTGCCGGCTCGCAGTCGACGGACACCTACCGCAAGTTCGCCAATGCGGTCAAGCATCTCTCCAAGGACGTCGACTTCGAGATGGACGAGGCCAAGCGCACCATCGCCACGACCGACAGCGGCCTGCAGCATGTCGAGTCGCTGCTCGGCATAGAGGACATCTATTCGGACATCTCCGGACAGCTCTCCAATCACCTGCAGCAGGCGCTCAAGGCCCAGTTCCTGTTCCATCGCGACAAGGATTACATCGTCCAAAACGGCGAGGTCAAGATCGTCGACGAGTTCACGGGTCGCATCATGGAGGGTCGCCGTTATTCGGAGGGCCTGCACCAGGCCATCGAGGCCAAGGAAGGCGTGCTCGTGCGCGCGGAAAACCAGACGATGGCTACCATCACGCTACAGAACTACTTCCGCCTATATGACAAGCTCTCGGGCATGACCGGTACGGCCAAGACCGAGGACGCCGAGTTCCGCGACATCTACAAGCTTCCCGTCGAGGTGATCCCGTCCAACCGGCCGGTCATTCGCGAGGAGCTGCCCGACCTCGTCTATCGTACGGTCGACGCCAAGTTCAACGCCGTGGCCGACGATGTCGCCGAGCGCCATGCGCGCCAGCAACCCTGCCTGGTCGGCACCATCTCCATCGAAAGCTCGGAACGGCTTTCCTCGCTGCTCTCCAAGCGTGGCATCAAGCATTCGGTGCTCAACGCGAAGTTCCACGAGCAGGAGGCAAACATCGTCGCGCAGGCCGGTCGCGCCGGGGCCGTCACCATCGCCACCAACATGGCCGGCCGTGGTACCGACATCCTGCTCGGTGGCAACCCCGAGTACCTCGCGCGCGACATTCTTGCGCAGCGCGGTGTCGAGGAAGACGACATCACCGACGAGCAGTGGGAGGCCGCGCTCGCCGAGGCGAGGGAGATCTGCGCCGAGGAAGCGCGCATCGTGCGCGATGCTGGTGGTCTTGCCGTCATCGGTACCGAGCGTCACGAGTCACGACGCATCGACAACCAGCTCCGCGGCCGTTCCGGCCGTCAGGGCGACCCGGGATCCTCGCAGTTCTACCTCTCGCTCGAGGACGACCTCATGAGGCTCTTTGGTGGCGATCGCATGGACCGCATCAGCGGTCTCATGCAGCGCACAGAGATTGACGATGACATGCCCATCCAGGCCAAGATGGTCACCAAGGGCATCGAGAGCGCCCAGCGCCAGGTCGAGGCCATGCACTTCTCCTCCCGCAAGCACGTCCTCGAATACGACGACGTCATGGACAAGCAGCGCAAGACCATCTACGCCGAACGTAACGACATCCTCGACGGCAAGAGCTACGCCGAGCGCGTGCCCGAGCTCATCGTGGGCGCGGTCGAGGATGCCGTGCTCGAGTACTGCCCGGGTCATGACGTCTACGAGGACTGGGACATCGAGGGGCTCAACGCCTGGTTCAAGGAGCTCACGGGCATCGAGTTCGATCTAGACGAGCTCGATCATCGCGAGGAGACCAGTCGCATGGTCGACGTGGTCTCCGAAAAGGTGCTCGACATTTACGAGCACAAGAAGGACCAGATTCCGGAAGATGTCTTTGACCAGGTGCAGAACCAAGTCATGCTGCGCGTCATAGACACGCGTTGGATGTCACACCTTTCCGAAATGGATTACCTGCGTGCCGGCATCGGCCTGCGCGCCGTCGGCCAGCGCGATCCGCTCGTCGAATACAAGGAGGAGGCGTACTCGGCGTTCAGCGCCCTTGTTGCGGCCATCTACGAGGACTTCATCCGCACGGTCCTGCGCCTGCAGGTCACCGTCAACCTCGAGCAACCCGAGCAGCTCGAGGACCAGGAGACGCTCAACAGCGTTTCGTATTCGGCGCCCGACGAGAACATTCCCGATGCGACGAGCAAGGTCGCCGGCAACGTGGCGCCCGCAACGCAGACGACGGCATCCGGGAGCATGGGCAACGCACGGCCCGTGCCCCGCACGGTCGTGAAGGACAAGGAAGATCCGTACGCCAACGTCGGACGTAACGACCCTTGTCCGTGCGGCAGCGGCAAGAAGTACAAGAAGTGCCACGGCGCAGCTCGATAGGATAGCGGGACATGGCGGACAATCACGCACAGGAGCTTGCGGCTCTGCGCGAGCGCATCGAGAAGATGGGCTCGTATCTGCATATCGACGACAAGCGTGGCCAGCTCGCCGAGCTCGAGGCGCAATCGGCACAGGCGGGGTTTTGGGATGACCAGGAGCACGCGCAGGGCATCATGAGCAAGGCCTCGGCCCTGCGTGACGAAATCGCCGAGTATGACAACGCCGTCTCGCTTCTCGAGGATGCCGAGACGGCCAATGAGCTTGCGATGGAGGGCGACGACGAGCTCGAGGGAGAGGTCATCGATTCGATACGCAAGCTCACGGCGGATGCCGACGCGCTCGAGCTCTCCTCGTGGTTCGATGACGAGCTTGATTCGGGCGATTGTATCGTGACGATCAACCCCGGCCAAGGCGGGCTCGAGGCGCAGGATTGGACCGAGATGCTCTTCCGCATGTACACGCGCTATGCAGAACGCAAGAACTGGAAGGTCACCGTCAACGATGCGCCTGCCGGCGAGGCCATCGGTCTTGACCGCGCGACCTTCACGGTGAGCGGCCATAACGCCTACGGCATGCTCAAGAGCGAGCAGGGCGTGCACCGTCTCGTGCGCATTAGTCCCACCGATGCCAAGAAACGCCGTCAGACCACCTTCGGCGGTGTCGAGGTCCTGCCCGTGCTGCCCGATGACATCGAGGTCGAAATCGACGAGGGTGACCTGCGCATTGACGTCTACCACTCCTCGGGCCACGGTGGCCAGGGCGTCAACACCACCGACTCCGCCGTGCGCATCACGCACCTACCCACGGGTATCGTCGTCACCTGCCAAAACGAGCGCTCGCAGCTCCAGAACAAGGCGACCGCCATGGGCATCCTGCGCTCCAAGCTCTACGAGCTCGAACAGGAGAAGCGCGCCAACGAGCTCGACGAGCTGCGCGGCCCCAAGCACGAGATTTCCTTCGGTAACCAGATTCGCAACTACGTGCTCTATCCCTACCAGATGGTGAAGGACCTGCGCAGCGGCGTCGAGACGGGCAACGTCGATGCCGTGTTCGATGGCGATATCGACGAGTTCGTCGTGGGCTATCACCAGTGGCGCGTCAGTGAGGCGGGCTAAAACATATCGCCGGTAATCCCCGATTTCTCGTCGCGATTGCAAGCGCAGCGGGTATCATGGGCTGTGCCCCAAAAGTCGGCTGCGAGAAATCGAGGTCTTCGCGTGATTGAGGAATCCGTAGACAAGATCGAGGCGCGTGCGAACAACATGCGCAAAAACATCATCAAGATGCTTAAAGAGGCCGGTAGCGGTCATCCTGGCGGATCGCTTTCCGCCGCGGACATCGTCGCCTCGCTCTATTTTGGCGGCGTGATGAACTATTCCGAAGCCGATCCGCAGCATCCCGAACGCGATTACTTCATTCTCTCGAAGGGCCATGCGGCGCCCGTGCTCTACGCCGCGCTCGCCGAGCTCGGCTATGTTCCCGAAGACGAACTGCTCACGTTGCGCAAGCTGCACAGCCGCTTGCAGGGTCACCCCGATTCCAAGAAGCTTCCCGGTGTCGAGGTCTCGACCGGATCGCTTGGCCAGGGGCTCTCGATTGCCGCGGGCGTCGCGCTCGGCGTGCGCATTGACCAGCAACGCGACGGCGGCCCCAAGCGCCGCGTCTTCACGCTGCTCGGCGACGGCGAAATCGAGGAGGGGCAGGTCTGGGAAGCGGCCATGTTCGCCGCCCACTACCATCTCGACAATCTCGTTGCCATCGTCGACAACAACAACCTGCAGATTGACGGCGACGTTCGTGACGTAGCCGGTCTCGATAACATCAGCTCGAAGTTCAAGTCCTTCGGCTGGCAGACGATCGAGGTGGATGGTCATGACATTGGCGCCGTCGTCACCGCACTCAAGACGGCGACGCTCCTTGACGGTTCGCCCGTGTGCATCGTCGCCCACACCGTCAAGGGCAAGGGCGTTTCGTTCATGGAAAACCAGGCAGGATGGCACGGCAAGGCTCCCAACGAGGAGCAGGCCAAAGAGGCGCTTGCCGAGCTCGAGGGAGGGGAGTAGCTATGGCGCAGTCCATCGCGACCCGTGAGGGCTATGGCGAGACGCTCGTCGAGCTCGTCAAGGAGGGCCATGACATCATGGCCGTCGAGGCCGACCTGTCCGGGTCTACCACCACCAAGAAGCTCCAGGACTACGATTCCTCCCGTCTCGTCAACGTCGGCATCGCCGAGCAGAACATGATCGGCGTCGCGGCCGGCCTCTCGCTTGCGGGCAAGACCGTCTTCACCGGCAGCTTCGCAGCTTTCGGCACGGGGCGCTGCTACGACCAGATTCGCAATACCGTTTGCTACGCGAGCCTCGACGTAAAAGTCGCTCCCACACATGCGGGCATCACTGTCGGGCCAGACGGCGGCAGCCACCAGATGCTCGAGGATGTCAGCCTCATGCGCGGGTTGCCGGGCATGAACGTGCTCATTCCTGCCGATTACTGGGCTGCCAAGCAGGCGGTGCGCATCGCCGCGACCACGCCCGGCCCCTTCTACATCCGCCTTGGCCGTGCCAAGGTTCCCACCGTGTACGACGAGCATACCGTGCTCGAGCTCGGGAAGTCCTACGTGCTGCGAGAGGGTGACGACGTCACGCTGGTCGCCGGTGGCATCGAGGTCGCCCAGGCGCTCATCGCCGCCGACCAGCTCGCTGCCGAGGGCATCTCGGCCGAGGTCATCGACGTGTTCAGCGTCAAGCCCTTCGACAAGCCCACGTTGCTTGCGAGTATCGAGAAGACCGGCTGCGTCGTCACCTGCGAGGAGCATTCAACCGTGGGCGGTCTTGGATCGGCGGTTGCCGACATCATCGGGGAGAACCACCCCGTGCCACTCGAGCGCGTCGGCGTACGCGACATGTTCGGCACGAGCGGCGAGCCCGACGAGTTGCTTGCAGAGTACGGTCTGGACGCCGCCGGCATCGCCGCCAAGGCGCGCGCCGCCATCGCCCGCAAGTAACTGGGGGGTGCGCCCGTGATCCTGGAGAAGAGTTCTCAAGGAGGATCAGGTGTCGTAC
>UQUH01000031.1 GCA_900544245.1 uncultured Coriobacteriaceae bacterium
TAGCACCGAAGACGGCCACGTCGAGCAGGACTTGCTCGGGTATCGGCCCTTCACGCAGGATCTTCGGATAAGGGCCCGTGCAGTCCACGATCGTGGATGCGCGACCGTCACGGCATGCCTCGGGTAGAAGCTCGCCACCGGGAAGCGCACGCATCGAGATGGGGACGTCCTTCAGGCACGTGGGCGCGGGTTCGCCATGAGCATTCGCGCTCGTGCAGGCAAGCGGACCGTCGAGCTCGTCGAGAAGGGCGAGCAAGTCGGCATCGTCAGGACAGCGCAGGGCGATCGTCCCGTCTGCCGCGACGTCACCCAACTCGCATGCTGCCTTCGAGGCATGCAGCACGAGGGTAAGCGCGCCGGGCCAGAACATCTGGGCCAGACGACGGGCATAGGCAGGAGCGCCGTCCACGAGCACGTCAAGCGCGGCAACGTCATGCACGAGCCAGGGAAGAACCTGATCGGCGGAGCGCTCCTTGAGCTCGAAGATGCTGGCGTATCCCGTAGAACCGGGAAGCGCCGCGAGGCCATAGACGGTATCGGTCGCGACGATGACGACCTGTCCGTCACACAGCGCGTTGGCGAGCGTCGACACCGTCATCGGCATGCCGCCTCGAGCAGGGAGCGTGCATGGTCGAGCGCGCGCTCGTCATCGTCACCCGAGAGCATGCGGGCGATCTCCGCCACGCGCGCCTCGCCCGTGACGGGCTCGACGCTGGTGTGCGGCAATGCGTCTGCAAGGGACTGCTTGCTCACCACGTAATGCTCGTCGGCAAGGGCCGCGACCTGGGCCAGATGCGTGACGACGATGACCTGGGCACCCTTGGAAAGCGTGGCGAGACGCCGGGCGACCGCGTTGCCCGTGGCACCGCCGATACCGGAATCGACCTCGTCGAAGATAATGGTGGTACGACCGCCATCATGCCCGGCAGAAGCGTAGTGCATGCATTCGAGCGCGAGCAGGATGCGCGAAAGCTCGCCACCGCTCGCGATACGGCGCAGCGGTCGCGGCTTGGACGTGGGCGCGGGCTGATAAAGCAGCTCGATTTGCTCGGAGCCAGTCTCGCCCCAGCGCTCGAAGCCGAGCTCGTCAAACGAGAACTCGAAGCGCGCACCCTCCATCGCAAGCTCGGTGACGGACGACGCGAGCTGCTCGCAGAACGTCCGGGCGGCATCGTGACGTGCGGCCGAAAGCGCGACGGCGGCATGACGATACGCGTCTTCTGCCTGCGCGACGCGGGCGCGGGCCTCTTCCATGCGCTGCGGAGAATCTTGTGCAGACTCGATTGCGCGCCTGGCGGCCTGCCAGGTCGCGAAGACCTGCTCCATGCCGGGCCCAAAACGCCTCATGAGGCCGTTGAGCTTGTCGAGGCGCTCGAGGGTGTCTTCGAGCAGACGCGGATCGGTGTCGATGCCATGGGCGTAGGCGCTCAGGTCGCGCGTGAGGTCCTCGAGGTCGCGCATCTGGCCGTCAAGCCGCGCGGCGAGCTCGTCGAGCTCGTCATCGATACCCTGTTGGTGCATGAGGTCGGCAACAGACCGAGCGATCAAGTCGAGGGCTCCGCCGTCGTCATGCAGGGCGGCGCAAGCGTCTTGCAAGGCCTGCGCGAGCTGGTCGGCATGCTGCAGCCGCGGCAAATCGTCCTCGAGTTCCTCGAGCTCTCCAGGCTGGGGATTGACTTTCTCGATCTGCTCGCAGGTAAAGCGCATGAACTCGAGTTCCTGCTCGTCTTTGCCCCGTGCCCGCTCCAGCTCCTCAAGCGTCCGGCGCGCCTCCAGGTAGTCGGCACGAGCACGGGCGTATTCGGCGACGAGCCCGTCGTCTTGCGCCCACGAGTCGAGATAGGCGAGCTGGCGTGCCGGATCGAGCAGGAGCACCTGCTCGTGCTGGCCATGCACCTCGATGGACGACGTAAGCGCGGCGAGTTCGCCAACCGTGGCCATCGCGCCGTCAATCGCGCAGCGGCTACGCCCGGCGACGCTCAGGCGACGACGGACGATATGCTCGTCACCGTCGACGAGACGGACCTCGGCGAGCGCCTCCTCGGCACCGTCGCGCACGACCGAAGCATCCGCACGAGCACCGCATATGAGCTTGAGAGCGGCGAGCAGGGCGGTCTTTCCCGCGCCGGTCTCGCCCGTGAGGACGGTCAGACCGGGCGAAAAGGCGATTGTCGCGTCCTCGATGAGCGCTATGTTGGATACGTGGAGCTCGTCAAGCATGGCCCGGTCCTCACCGCCTATCGGGCATGTCCGGATAGGGACCCCCGAAAAAGACGCGCGAGACGTTGCGGAAGAAGGCGTCACCGCCACGGGCCAGGAGCAGGTCATGATCGCCACGCCTCACCTCGATTGACACCGGCTCATCAACGTCGAGCATGGTCCCATCCACGAAGATGGAGGCGTCACGCGAGCGTGTCGTGTCCATGATGACCTCGAGCACGTCGGAAGGCGCGAGGACGATGGCGCGCGTGTTGAGCGCATGGGGCGCAACCGGAACGACGACGAGTCCCGTGTAGGCGGGTGACACGATGGGGCCACCTGCGGAAAGCGCGTAGCCCGTCGACCCCGTGGGCGTGGCGACGACCAGGCCGTCGGCTTTGAGCCGCGCGATGGTGATGCCGTTGATGCCGTAGCGATACTCGACCACGCGCCCGCTGCGGCCGCGCGTGTAGGCGACCTCGTTGAGCGCCTTGTTGCGTATGATTCGGCCATCGGCCTGGGTAATCTCTATATCGGCGATGGAACGATGCTCGAAGAGCATGTCGCCGGACAGGGCGCTCGTGATGAGCTCGACGTCATCGCGATCGGGATTGCCCGCCAGAAACGCGAGCGTCCCGTAGTTGAGGGCGAGCATGGGCACGGGCGCGAAGTCGATGAGATGCGCGGCGCGCAGGAAAGTGCCGTCACCTCCCATGCAGACGACGAGAGCGAGCTCGTCTGCGGAAACCGTCAGCTGGTCGGGCCCATGGGAATCATGAACCAACGCGTCAATGCCGGAAATGACCAGGCGCGAGGCGAGGTATCGGGCAGCTGCGTCGACCTCCTCCAACGCGCTCGGTACGATGAGAACCTTCACGAATCACCTTTCAGCTCGGCGTGCGCCTCGGCGACGACACGCTCGATTTCGTCGAAGCACATACTACCCTCTTGCCGTGACGCGGTTCCATGATTTTTTGCCCAAAACAGAAACTCGATATTGCCTGCCGGACCCTTGACAGGCGAATACGTCAAGGCGAGAACTTCGAAACCGCAGCTGCAGGCACTTTCGAAGACGGACCGTATGCAAGACGCATGTACCTCGGCATCGCGCACGACCCCGCCGGGCTCGATGAGGCCTCTGTTCGCCTCGAATTGCGGTTTGATGAGCGAGACGAAACTCGCCCCTGGTCTGAGGAAGGAAGCGACGTCATCCATGACGGAGGTAAGGCTGATGAACGAGAGGTCGGCGACGGCCAAATCGAACGGACCACCGATGTCATCGGCGGTCACGTTGCGGATGTTGGTGCGTTCGAAGAGGCTCACGCGCGTGTCGTTGCGCAGTCCCCAGTCGAATTGTCCCGCACCCACGTCGACGGCGCTTACGTGTGCCGCTCCGCGCTGCAGGAGGCAATCGGTGAAGCCACCGCTCGAGGCTCCCAAGTCGACGCAGGAAAGTCCCGTGACGTCGATGGCGAAGGCGTCGAGCGCGCGCTGGAGCTTGAGACCGCCGCGCGAGACGAAGCCGCCGCGACGCTTCCCCTCCTTGAGGCGAACCGCCGTATCGTCCGTCACGCGCATGCCGGCACTCGTGGCGCGATGCTCCCCCACCACGACCTCGCCCGCCATGATGGATGCCCGGGCATCGTGAAGGTCGGCGCAAAGCTCCCGCTGCACCAGCAGCTCGTCGAGCCGCATGGCCCGTCAGCGCTCCCGGCAGGCCGCGATGACCGCGGCGGCGATGCCGGCGGCGTTGAGGCCAAGTTCCTCGAAGAGCCTGTCCGTCGGACCCTGGGTCACGAAGGCGTCCGGAATGCCAAAGCGCGTGACCGGACAGGCAACGCCCATCTCGGCGAGCTGCTCGAGCACCCCCGATCCGAAGCCCCCGGTGACGACACCATCCTCGAGGGTGAAGATGCGTCCTGTCCGCGCCGCCTCCCGTACGGCATCCTCGTCGATGGGCTTGACCCAGCGCATGTCCCAGACGGCGAGGTCGATGCCATGCCCCGCCGCGTTCCTGGCGACGTCACGCGCGACGTCGACCATGCGCCCGACCGCCAGCAACGCGCCGTCGTTCCCATCTTCGAGTTTGAGGGCCCGTCCCTCCCGCCACGTCTCGCAGGGCGCGGCAGCGACGGGAGCGGACCCACGCGGATAGCGGATGGCGACCGGACCCTCGAGGTCAATGGCGCAGCGCAAGGCGGCACGCAGCTCCTCGTCATTCGAAGGGGCCAGAACGCGCATGCCGGGTATCATGCGCAGGTACACGAGATCGAAGACGCCATGATGCGTCGGGCCATCGTCACCCACGAGACCGGCCCTGTCCAGGCAGAAGATGACATGGGCCTTCTGCAGGCCGACGTTGACTATCGCCTGGTCGATGGCGCGTTGCATGAAAGTCGAATAGATGGCGACGACGGGCTTCTTGCCCGCGAGCGCGAGCGCGCTCGCCATGCCGACGGCATGCTCTTCGGCGATGCCGACGTCGAAGAAGCGATCGGGATATGATTTCGCGAAACCCGCAAGCCCCGTGCCGCTTGCCATGGCGGCGGTGATGGCGACGATGTCGGGATCGTCACCCGCGAGCTTGACGAGCTCGTCGGAAAACACCTGCGTCCACGTGGGCGTGCTCGCCTTGGGCTTGGGCGTGCCCGTGGCGATGTCGAAGGGACCGACGCCATGGAACAACGCGGGATTGTTCTCGGCCGGGCCATAGCCCTTTCCCTTCACCGTCACGGCATGGACGACGACGGGACCGCCAAGCTCCTTGGCGTCACGGAAGATGCGCTCCATGGTCTGGATGTCATGACCGTCCACCGGACCGACGTAGGTGACACCAAAGCCCTCGAGGAAGGTCGCCCCTGGCAGCACGATCTGCTTGAACGACTCCTTGGCGGCATTGCCTCCCCGCATGAGCAAACGTCCGAGCGCGCCGCTCGAGTTGAAGGCGTCCTCGACCTGATTGCGCAGGTTGGTGTACTGGCTCGACATGCGCACCTTGGCGAGATAGGCGGAAAAGCCGCCGACGTTGGGCGATATGGACATGCCGTTGTCGTTGAGCACGATGAGAAGCGGCGTGTTGGCGCGGCCTATGTCATTGAGCGCCTCGAGCGCCATGCCACCGGTAAACGATGCGTCACCGATGAGGGCTGCGATAGTCGCGTCGGAACCGTCGAGGTCGCGGGCGAGCGCGTAGCCGAGCGCGGTTGACAACGAGTCGGAGGCGTGGCCCGAATCGTGGGCGTCATATGCGCTTTCGGTGATCTTGGGAAAACCCGATATGCCGTCATAGGTGCGCAGGGTCTTGAACTGACGGCGCCGGCCCGTCAGGAGCTTGTGCGCATAGGCCTGGTGTCCGACGTCGAAGACGAGGCGGTCACGCGGGCAATCGAGGACGCGATGCAGCGCGATGATGAGCTCGACGGCGCCAAGTGACGGGGCCAGATGACCACCATGCAGCGAGGTCGCGGCGATCATCTCGGCACGCATCTCGAAGGCGAGCCGCTCGAGTTCGTCGTAGCTCAGCCTCCCAAGGTCCGCGGGAGACTCGATCGTATCCAGTATCTTCTCAGTCAAGGCCTGGTCATTCCTCGCCATCAGATCGTGATTTCGGGGCCCTCTTCTTGGCCGGCCTCGATGACCTCGTTTGCCTCGGCGATCTCAGCCGCGGTGTAATCGGGCTTGTCGATGAGCTCGGCCGCCCGATTGCCGAGCCTGATCGCCTCCTCGTAGAGGTCGAGGCTCTTCTCGAGCGATACGTCCTTGCTGCGCACCTGGGAGACGATCTCGTCTAGACGCGCACGCACCTCGCCAAAGGTCTCCGGTGAAGTTTCCGCCATTGTCACCACCCCATCCATCGAGTCACGCCTGCAGCGCGTCCTCGTCGAGCTCGTCGACGTTCCCGCCACAGGTTTCGGTCGCAATGCGCCCCAGCACGCCGTTCACGAACTTGGGGGACTCGTCGGTACCGAAGGCCTTCGCCATATCGACGGCCTCGTTGATGGCGACGCCCGTGGGAATGTCATCGCAATAGACTATCTCGTAGGTGGCGATGCGGATGATGTTGCGATCGACGATGGGCATGCGTTCGAGCGTCCAGTTCTCGGCCGTCGACGAGATGCGCTCGTCAAGCGCGTCAACGTGCTCGACGATGCCGTCGACGAGCGTCGAGGCGTAGTCGACGAGGTCGACGCCGACCAAATCGGCATCGCTGACCCCCTGCGGGCATTCGGGCACGAGCAGGAGTTCCTGCTCGTCACCGCCTACGAGGCCAGACAGGGGCGCGCCCGTGAGCTCGCTCGTGTATAGCAGCTGCAGCGCTTCACGGCGCGCGGCCGTGTGTTCGTGTCGAAGCGAGGCCATCGCGCGATCCTACTCCTCGAAGGAGAGGGCGTCGACGTGCACGTCGACCGACGTCACCGTCACGCCGATCTGCGCCGCAAGCGCGTCGGCGACGGCCTTGCGCACGTTCTCGGCAATCTCGACGAGGCGGTAACCGTAATACGCCTGGATGGAAACGGTGACGGCAACCTTCTTGTCGCCCTGCGCCTCGATGCGCACGCCATTGGTGGGAACGGCGTTGCCGGCGACGAAGGCCGACTTGATGGTCGAGATGGCACCACCCACCCCCACGGCGGCGACACCGGGTACCTCGGCCGTGGCGAGCGAGATGATGGTCTCGACGACGCCGGGCGCGATGGTGATGCCGTCAATCGCGTACCCCTGATCGATTTCCTTCACAGCTGTCCCCCATTCGTCTCGGATTCGATGAAGTCCGTGTAGACCATGCCTGAGTTGAAGGTCGCGTTATCGAGCACGCGACGGTGGAAGGGTATCGTCGTCGCGACGCCCTCGATAACGAACTCGTCAAGCGCGCGCTTGCCGCGGGCGATTGCCTCCTCGCGCGTATCACCCCACACGATGAGCTTTGCCATGAGCGAGTCATAGGTGGGCGGGATCACGTCGCCGGCACGCAGATGGGTATCGACGCGCACGCCGGGACCGCCCGGCATGTCAAAGCGCGTGATGGTGCCGGGACACGGACGGAAGTCATGCGCGGGATCCTCCGCGTTGATGCGGAACTCGATCGCGCATGCCCTGGGCGACATGGGAGCGAGGTCGGCGCAGGTGATGGGATCGCCCGACGCGACGATGAGCTGCTGCTTGATGATGTCGACGCCCGTGATCTGCTCGGAAACCGGATGCTCGACCTGCACGCGCGTGTTCATCTCCATGAAGTAGAAGCTGCCGTCCGTGTCGAGAAGGAACTCGATGGTGCCGGCGTTGACGTAGCCGACGCCGTGCACGGCCTTGAGGGCGGCCTCGCCCATCGCCTGGCGCGTGGACTCGTCGATGACGGGACACGGCGCCTCCTCGATGAGCTTTTGGTGACGCCGCTGAATCGAGCAATCGCGCTCGCACAGGTGCATGGCGTTGCCATGCGAATCGGCGATGACCTGAATCTCGACATGACGCGGACGGCGAATGAGCTTCTCGAGGTAGACCTCGTCGTTGCCAAAGGCGTTGGCAGCCTCGGTACGGGCGGCGACGAACATCCTCTCGAGCTCCTCGTCGTCGTTTGCCTCGCGCATGCCCTTGCCACCGCCGCCGGCAGAGGCCTTGATGAGGACGGGGTAGCCGACCTCGTGGGCAAAGGCACGGGCCTCCTCGACGGTCTCGACCGGGCCGTCGCTTCCGGGCACCGTGGGAACCCCGAGCTCCTTCATCGTGGCCTTGGCGGCCGCCTTGTTGCCGAGAGAGTCGATGCACTCGGGAGACGGTCCGATGAAGATGATGTCGTTGTCGGCACAGGCGCGGGCAAAGTCGGCGTTCTCGGAGAGGAAACCGTAGCCAGGATGGATGGCCTGCGCACCAGTAATCTGGGCCGCTGCGATGATGTTGGGGGTGTTGAGATACGAGAGCGCCGACGGGGCCGGACCGATGCAGACGCTTTCGTCGGCCATCTCAACGGCACGCGTGTCCTTGTCGGCCTCGGAATACACGACGACGCACTTGATGCCGAGCTCGTGGGCGGCGCGCACGACGCGCAGGGCGATTTCGCCTCGGTTGGCGATGAGGATCTTGTCAAGCATGCGCGATTCGGGCCTTCCTACTCGGAGACGGGCTCGACGTAGAACATGACGGTTCCGAACTCGACGGGCGCGGCGTTGTCGACGCATACCTCGCGCACGACGCACATCTCGTCGGCGGTTATCTCGTTCATGAGCTTCATGGCCTCGACGATGCAGAGCGTGTCGCCCGCTCCGACCGTCGCGCCTTCGGCGACGAAGGGATCGGCATCAGGTGACGGGGCGGCGTAGAAGGTGCCGACCATGGGCGCGGTGACGGCCTTCCAGCTTGCCGGGCGCGAAGACTCGGCGGCTGCGGGGGCCGCCTCCGTCATGTTGTGGGGGGCGGGGGGAGCGCCAGCGGCTGCCGCCTGGGGCATGACGGGAGCCGGGGCGTAACCGGTAGGCTGCATGCCCGGGGTGCGAATGGTGACCTTCGCACCGGCTTCCTCGACGGTAATCTCTCCGACTCCGGACTCCTCGACGAGCTTCACGAGGTCACGAATCTGTGCGATGTCCACGTAGTCCTCCTCCTTGGTGATGCTGACGGCGTTGTTCATCAGGAAATTGGTGTTCTCGATCTTGCGTTGCCTTTCGAGGAACTGGCGTGCCTCGTTGGGGAACATGGCGTACATGAGAACGTCTTCCTCGCTCTTGGCCAAGTCGCCCAGCTCCTCGGCAAGCTCCTCGTAGGTCGTGGTGACCAGCGAGCCCGGAGCGATATCCGGTGCGAGCGGCTGCTCGTCGCCGAGCACGGCCTTCTGGATCGCCGGGTCGATCTTGCCAGGTGCCTTGCCGTAGTAACCGGCGATGTAATCCTTCATCTCCTTGGAGATGACCGACCAGCGCTTGCCGGTGAGCACGTTGAAGACGGCCTGCGTGCCGACGATCTGGGACATGGGCGTGACCAGCGGCGGATAGCCGACCTCGGCACGCACGCGGGGAATCTCCTTGAGGACCTCGTCCATGCGATCGGACGCCTTCTGGATCTCGAGCTGGCTCACGAGGTTGGACATCATGCCACCGGGAACCTGATGGCTGTAGACGCGCATGTGCGAGAGCGTCGAGATGCCGCGCTTGAAGCCCTTCTTGATACGCATTTCCTCCCAGTAGTCCGAGATTTCGAAGAGCAGGTCGAGGTCAAGGCCGGTATCGTACTCGGACTCCTTGAGCGCTGCGACGATCATCTCGACGGCGGGCTGCGAATTGCCGAAGGCCAGGGGTGCGGATGCGGTATCGACAATGGACGCGCCTGCCTCGGCTGCCTTGATGTAGTTTGCGGGGGCCATGCCGCCCACGTAGTGACAATGCACGTGAACGGGCAGGCCGACCTCCTGGTTGAGGGCCTTGACCAGACGCTCCGTGCGGTACGGCGTGAGCATGCCGGCCATGTCCTTGATGCAGATGGACTTGGCGCCCAGTGCCTTGAGCTCGGAGGCGTACTCGATATAGGAATCGAGCGTGTGCACGGGGCTCATGGTGTAGCTGATGGCGCCTTCGAAGTGGGCACCGCACTCGTTGAGCGCCTCGGCGCTATCGATGACGTTGCGCACGTCGTTGAGCGCGTCGAACACGCGGAAGACGTCGATGCCGTTACGATGGGCCGCCTTGATGAAGCGATTGACGATATCGCGGGAATAATGGTGGTAGCCAATGAGATTCTGGCCGCGCGTGAGCATCTGCAGCGGCGTGTTGGGACAGCGCTGCTTGATGACGCGCAGGCGGTCCCAGGGATTCTCGTCGAGGAAGCGCAGGCAGGTATCGAAGGTCGCGCCACCCCACATCTCGATCGACCAATAGCCGACCTGGTCGAGCTTCGACAGGATGGGGAGCATGTCGCCCGTCTCCATGCGCGTTGCCCACAACGACTGATGCGCGTCGCGCAAGGTCGTGTCCATGATGTGCAAGGGTTTCACGTATCGCCTCCTTATCTCAAGTTGCGTGGGCTCGTCGAACCCGGAAACTAGCCATAGAGCCTTTGATTATATACGAAGCGGCAGCGCTTGTGCGCACGGATGACCTGAGATGACATGGAAGGGGCATCGCCCCGACGATCGCTTCCCGACAGCCCGCTTCGCGGTCTTTACGGCGCGCCCCCTTAGACCTCGGTTCTACCCCTTTCATGTCATCATCCGCGTCAAGGGGTCAGGTCTCTTGGCATCCTATCCCAGACGATTGGCGAGGGCCTGGCCCACGACGGGAGGGACGATGCCTTCCGTGCTACCGTGTAACGAGGCGAGCTCCTTGGCGATGGACGACGAGACGTACATGTAGTCCGGCGATGACATGACGAAGAAGGTCTCGAGTTCGGGAGCGAGGCGAAAGTTGAGCATGGCCATCTGGAACTCGTACTCGAAGTCGGTCGTCGCGCGCAAGCCCTTTACCACGGCCGTCACCCCTATGGAGGAGGCGAAATCGACGAGCAAGTTGTCAAAGCCCATGACCTTGACGTTCGCAAGCTCGGCCGTGACCTCCCGGGCCAGCTCGACGCGCTCTTCGAGCGTGAACAACGTCCCCCCTCGCTTGCCAGTCGACGCGGCGACGCCGACGATGACCTCGTCGAACATGTCGCTCGCACGTCGGATGACGTCCAGGTGTCCGAGGGTTATGGGGTCGAAGGTTCCGGGCACAAGCACCCTATGCATGACAATCCTCGCGTTCGTCGTACTTCAGGTAGGTCACTCCGATTTTGCCATACTTCTTCTGGCCATCGAGCGCGAAGCGTCCACCGGAGGCAAACTCCTCGGCGACCGCCTGCCTGTCGTCGAGGGCGTGCTCGTAGACGATGAGGCAGCCATCGGCAAGCTGGCCGTGGTCATCCAGGGCCACGAGCAGGTCACGGACAAGCGCCGCCTGCTCGGCGTAGGGAGGATCGAGCAGGACGAGCGAAAAACGGGCCGACGGCACCAGGGCATGGCGTTCGGCGGCTTCGAAGACGTCGCCGGCGATGACACGCACACGTGGGGCCTTCAGACCGAGCGTGGAGAGGTTCTTCTCGAGGACGGCACGGGCCGCGCGATCACGCTCGACGAAGGTGCAGCTCGCGGCGCCGCGCGAGAGCGCCTCGATGCCGAGCGCCCCACTACCCGCGAAGGCGTCGAGCACGATGACGTCGGTCAGGTCTGGCAGACGTGAGTACACGGACGAGAAGATGGACTCGCGCACGCGATCGGTCGTGGGACGGGTGGTCCTCTCGCTCGGGCTGTCGATGACGCGACCGCCGAACTCCCCCGCGATGATCCTCATGTCATGCCCCCTTGCTCGATGTCTCGTCCAGATTCGCAAACGTGCGCTCGATATCGGCGGCGAGCGCCCGATGACCGGGATCGCGCAGGTCGGGATCGGCCTCGAGGAGCTCGAGCGCGTCGGCATGGGCGCAGGCGATGAGCTGCGCGTCATCGATGACGTTGACGAGCTTGAGGGTCTCAGCACCATGCTGCCTGCTGCCGAGCACGTCACCCTCGTGTCGGGTGCGCAAGTCGGCCTCGGCAAGCTCGAAGCCATCCGTGGTGCTCACGAAGGCGTCCATGCGCGCCTGGGTTTCGGTATCGTCCTTGCCGGGATCTGCCACGAGAAAGACCGTTCCGGGATGCTCGCCGCGGCCCACGCGGCCACGCAGCTGGTGCAACTGCGAGAGGCCGAAGCGCTCGGCGTCCTCGATGAGCATCATGGTCGCGTTGGGCACGTCGACGCCAACCTCGACGACCGTCGTGGCGACGAGCACGTCAATCGAGCCCTCGTTGAACGCATCCATGACCTCCTGCTTTTCCGCGGCGCTCATGCGTCCCGTGAGCAGTCCCACGTGATAACCGGAGAAGACCTCGCGTTGCAGGCGGGTGGCCTCCTGCTCGGCGGCCCTGGGGTCGGAGATGTCGCTTCCCTGCGCAAGCGAGGAGAAGAGCGTGCCGTCCTCGGCACGTTCGGCCCGGCTTTCGCGCGAAAGCCCCACGAGCGGGCAGATGACGTATGCCTGGCGTCCCTGGGAAAGCGCCTCCCTCATCGCCTCGTAGGCCCTCCCCCGCGCATCGCGCGAGACGAGCTCGGTGCGCGTGGGCGTGACGTTGCCCGGTCGAATGCGAATGTAGCTCGTGTCCAGGTCACCGTACAGGGTAAGCGCGAGCGTGCGCGGGATGGGCGTGGCCGTCATGACGAGCAGGTCGCAACCCGGCCCCTTCATGCGCAGGGCCGCGCGCTGGTTGACGCCGAAGCGATGTTGTTCGTCGATGATGACGAGCGACAGGTGCGCGAAGCTCACCTTGGGCTCGATGAGTGCGTGCGTGCCGAAGAGCACCTGGAGGCTTCCCTCGGCCGCAGCGCCGAGCAGGCGCTCGCGCTCCTCGGGGGGCGTGGCACCCGTAAGGATGCCCCAGCTTATGTCCGCGGCATCGAAAAGCGGTCCGAGCTTGCTCGTGTACTGGCGCGCGAGCACTTCCGTCGGCGCCATCATGGCCGCCTGGCAACCGCTGTCGGCGCTTAACGCCAAGGCGAACGCGGCGACGATGGTCTTGCCCGTTCCGACATCTCCCAAGAGCATGCGGTTCATGCTGCGTTCGGCGCACATGTCCGCTTCTATGTCCGCGATGGCGGATTCCTGTTCATCGGTCAACGCGAAGGGCAGCTGCGCGCGCAGGCTCTCGACGCGTCGTCCCGACACGTGCACGGTTGGCGCGGCATCGAGCGTCTCGGCGCGGCGCAGGCGCATCATCTCGATCTGCAAGCGCAGGACTTCCTCGTAGGCTAGGCGCTTGCGCGCCTGGAGCATCTGTGCGCGATTCTCTGGAAAGTGTATGTGGCGCAACGCCACCTTCTTGCCGACGAGTCCATGACGCATGCGCAGACAGGCGGGCAACGGATCCTCGATATCGGCGGTCTGCTCGAGCGCGTTGGCGATAAAACGCCGCATCCACGTCGTCGAGATGCCCTCGGTCGTGGGATGCACGGCAATCATCTGGGCAGGACGCGCCTCTCCCTGGCCCGGCTCGCCCAGGAAGGCGACATAGGGACTGTTCATGCGCTTGAAACCATACTCGAAGGTGACCTTACCGGAAAAGGCCACGCGCATGCCGCGCTCGAACTTCGCGCTCATCCAGGGCTGCCTGAACCAGGTCGCCATGATGATGCCCGTGCCATCGAAGATGGAGACCTCGAGGATGTGCAGGCGCCGACGCGGTTGCTTCTCGACGACCTCGTCAACGGTGCCCGTGACGGTAACGAATTGGCCGATGGGGGCTCGTGCCGCCGTCTCGACATTGGATAGGTCGACATAGCGACGTGGATAGTTCCCGAGAAGGTCACGTACCGTTCTGATGCCCATCTTGGCAAGATTCTTCGCACGTGCCGGGCTCACGGCACGCACCTTGTCGACATCACGGTCGAGCAAGAAGTCGGAATCCCCGCGCGATGACATTACGCGAGCCCCAGCACCCGTTCGTCTTGCGGAATGTAGGCGAATCCGAAGCAACCGGTCGAGACGTGCGTGGTGATGACGGGACCGACCATGCGCACACCCACCTCGAGCAAGTTGACGCCCGCCTCAATCATGGCCTCGCGCAGCTCGTCGACGCCGGCCATGTTGCGCGTATGGGCAAAGCAGCACTCGAGCGGACCAAAGCGGCTTTCGAGCTCCCTGTAGCGATCGACGAGCTTGGTGACGGCGCGCCTGGGTGACTTCGCCTTGCCGAACATCTCGACCTCGCCTTCCGGATCGACCGTGAGAAGCGGCTTGATCTTGAGCAGCGCTGCGGCAAGACCGGTGGCCTTGCCGGTACGACCCCCCTTGACGAGGTTGCGAAGCTTGTCGAGCATGAAGCAGATGCTCGTCTTCCCCTCGAGGTCATGGGCGGCCTCGACGAGCTCATCGAACCCCAGGCCATATTCGCGCAACTGCGCGATGCGCCGCACGAAGAGGAACTGGGCGACGGTGTTGCAATGCGTGTCGATGACCTCGACGGGAACGGGGGCACTCTCGGCCGCCATTTGGGCAGTATGAACGGTTCCCGACATGCTCGAGGAGATGTGCAACGAAATTATGTGCGTGTATCCCTCCAGGGCAAGGTCGGTGTACATCTGCGCGAACTCGAGCAAAGGGGGCATGGACGTACCGGGGAGCTCGTCGCAGGCGACGATGTAATCGTAGAAGGCCTCGATGTTCTCGGGCGTGTTGTCCTCGGGAAAATGCGTTCCGTCAGGCTCGATGACCCTGAGGTGCACGCACTTGACGCCGATCTCCGCAAGCTCGGCGTCCGACGCATCGCATGCGTTATCGGTTACGATCGCGATTTTCTCGGTCTGCATATTCCGCATCACCCACACCTACTCGATCGAGAAAACGATGGGATACAGAGGCTGCTCGCCACGCTGCGCGTCGACCTCGAGGTCGGGATGCAGTTCCTCGACTCGCTCGACGAGCCTCTCGAAATCATCCTGCGCGAGGTCCTGACCGGCGAGCAACGTGAGCGAGTCGAGGTCATCGTCGAGTGCGTCAACGAGAGCGAGCGTGACCTCCTCGACGCTCGAGCCGACGACATCGAGCGAACCGTCGGCGATGCCGATAATGTCATCGGGGCGAATCGCGCGACCATCCGAGGTCTTGGAGTCCTTGATCGCCGTCGTGACCTCGCCGCACCTGACCTCGTCGAGCACTTCACACATGGCCTCGGCGTTCTCCTCGAGATCGCCGTCCAAGTCGGCGACGAGCATCGCCGAAAACGATGCGGGCACCGAGGTCGTGGGCACGACCCTGCAGGGGATATCGGCGTTCTCGGCTGCGGCGTTGGCGGCCATGATGATGTTCTTGTTGTTGGGGAGCAGAATCGCCGCGTCCGCATTGACGTGCTCGATGGCGTCGAGCAGGTCACGCGTCGAGGGATTCATGGTCTGGCCGCCGGAGACGACGTAGTCGACGCCGAGCGAGCGCAGGATGTTCGCCATGCCCTCGCCTGCGGCGACCGCGATGAACGCGAGGGGCTTGCGCTGTTCCGAATCACCGGAACCGAGCGCCGCCTCATCCGCGGCAATGCCGTCGGCACGCTCCTCGCTCTCGAGCACCATGTTGTGGATGAAGACCTCGGAAACCTGGCCGCGGTCGGTCATGTAGGTGAGCACCGTGCCCGGCGTGTCCGTGTGCACGTGCACCTTGAAATCGGGATGGGCGCCGACGAGCAGTTCGCAATCGCCGAGCGAGGCGAGGAAATCGAGGGTTTCGGCAACGTCGACCTCGTCGCTATGCAGCAGGAACTCCGTGCAGTACATGTAGTCGGAACCGGCCCAGTCACGCACGTGCTCTATGGCCACCTTCGCCTCGGCGTGCGTGAAGTCCTCCGCAGAGGCAAGATGGGCTTGCTCGCCGGTCAACGCCGCGATGAAGCTCTGGATGAGGATGGTCAGGCCAAAGCCGCCGGAATCGACGACGCCGTTTTCCTTGAGAACGGGCAGCAGCTCCGGCGTGCGCTTGACAGAGGCGAGCGCCTCCTCGGAAATGAGATGCAGCGTCGCCGTGACGTCGAGACCATCGGCATTTGCCTGTTGCGCGACGGTCGAGCAATCCTCGAGCACCGTGAGAATCGTCCCCTTCACCGGCTTTCTGACAGCCTGGAAGGCGACCTCGACGGCACGGGCCATTGCGTTCGCGACCGTCTCGGTGCTGAATTCGGTGACATCGGCAAGCCCCTCGCACAGGCCACGCAGGATCTGACTGGTGATGACGCCGGAATTGCCACGGGCGCCCATGAGCGAGCCATGGGTCACGGCCTTGCGCAAGGCGGCTCCATCGGCATTGGGCGGAAGCGCGGCAACCTCGCGGGCAACGGACTCCATCGTGAGCGACATGTTGGTTCCCGTGTCGCCATCGGGAACCGGAAAGACGTTCAGGCGGTTGATCTCCTCCTTGCGCGAGGAGAGCTCCGCCGAGGCGGTTGCGATGCATGCGCGAATATCGTCAATGTTCATGGATGTATCCCCGTTGAGTAGTTTTGGCTTACAAGTTGGCTAATCGCGGACCTTGACGCCCTGCACGTGAATGTTGACCTCGTGGACGGGAAGCTGCGCCCCGTCCTCGAGCACAAACTTGACCTTGTCCGCAAGCATGCGGCTCACCTCGGCCAGGTTGGTGCCGTGCTCGATGATGACGTAGAGGTCCATATCTATGGCACCATCGACCATCTCGACGTTGATGCCACGACGTAGACGGCTCGCGGGCAGCAGCTTGGCGATGCCGTCGGACAGCGTCGGTGCGGCCATGCCCACGACACCGTAGCTCTCGAGGGCGGCATAGCCGGCCAAGTCGGCGATGACATCCTCGGCGATGGTAAGTTCGCCGGCAATCTCGTCAGCCATATGCAAGCTCCTTCATAGTTGGAATCACATAGATTTTGTAATTGTAATTCAGGCGACACTCCGTTCACAGTCAACCATGCAATTTTGCGTATACTTTCTTGAAAATGAAGATGAGGAGGCATCCTTGGACTACGACGGCTTCTTTCATGACGCGCGCGATGCGGCCAGCGACGAACGCGTGCTCGATGACGAGCTTGCCTACGAGGTGCTCTCGGTCGTCGCCGAGATTCCCGCGGGATGCGTCGCGAGCTACGGACAGATCGCCCGCCTCATCGGTCGCCCGAAAAACGCGCGGCTCGTGGGCAAGGTCCTCAAGGACTCCCAGTTCTACGGCGAATACCCATGCCATCGCGTGGTCAATCACGCGGGGCGCCTCGTGCCGGGCTGGGAGGAACAAGCGGCCCTGCTTGCCGAGGAAGGCGTCGAGCTCAAGGACGACGCCCACGTCGACATGCGCCGCTACCAATGGGAATGCTGAAGATGAGACAACGTCCCTGGGCAACTGTCTCATCGCGGATGTGCAATCGGGGCGTCCGATCGCATGTCACCCCCTGAAACAAATGGGGACGGCAAAAAGGGGCAGCCGCGGTGGCTGCCCCTTCCCTACTAGCTGGTGCAACCGGCGCACTTACCAGGTAAGGTCCTCGGACTCTTGCTTACCACGGCCCGTGAGCTTGTCGAGCATCATCTTGTGCTCGATCTGCGCGGCGATCTGCTTGGTGTGGATGACCGCATCGGGGTTGACCGAGATGGAGTCGATGCCGCTCTTGATGAGGAACTCGCAGAACTCCGGATAGATGCTCGGGAGCTGGCCGCAGATGGACACGGTCTTGCCGTCCTTGTGGGCGACCTCGATGAGATGGCGGATGGCACGCTTGACGGCGAGGTCACGGCCGTCGGCGACGTCCTGGATGATCTCGTTGTCGCGGTCGAGGCCCAAGATCAGCATGGTGAGGTCGTTGCTGCCGATGGAGTAGCCGTCGACGAACTTGTTGAACTGGTCGGCCATGATGATGTTGCTGGGAATCTCGGCCATGAGCCAGATCTTGAAGTCCGGGCTGCGCACCAGACCCTCCTCGGCCATGATGCCCGTGACGATCTCGGCCTCCTGGACGGTGCGGCAGAACGGAATCATGACCTGGAGGTTCTTGAAGCCGTACTCGTCACGAACCTTCTTGATGGCCTGGAGCTCGAGCTTGAAAGCCGGGAGATATTTGGGGTCATAGTAACGCGATGCACCACGCCAGCCGAGCAGCGCGCTCGGCTCCTCGGGCTCGTACTTGTCGCCACCCGTAAGGCCACGATACTCGCTGGACTTGAAGTCGGAGAGGCGCAACACGACCTGGCGCGGGGAAAGGGCGCTCGCGACCTTGCGCATGCCCTCGGCGAGCTTCTCGACGGCCTCGTCAGCACGACCGGTCTCGATGAGGTGCATGGGATGCTCGTGGATGAAAGTGGTCCAGATGAACTCCTCGCGCATGAGGCCGACACCGTCACACGGAAGCTTGCCGTGCTTCTCGGCGAGGTCGGGATTGCCGAGGTTCATGTAGATCTTGGTACCCGTGACAGGCGCCACGTAGGTCGCAGCCGCAGGCGCGGCATCGGCGGCAGGTGCCTCGGAGACCATGCTCTTGACGATGCCCGCGTACACGGTGCCATTGGAAGCGTCGACCGTGATCTCCTGGCCGTCTTCGATCGAGGCCGTGGCCTCTTGCGAGCGGCTTGCCGTGCCGACGATGCAGGGAATGCCCATCTCGCGGCTGACGATGGCCGCATGGCAGGTCATGCCACCGGCATCGGTGACGATGGCGAGCGCCTTTTGCATGGCGGGAACCCAGTCGGGTGCGGTCATGGTCGTGACGAGAATCTCGCCGTCCTTGAACTCGTCGATGAGGGCGGGATCGGTGATGACGTGTGCCTTGCCGGCGACCTTGCCGGGAGAGGCCGGCAGGCCGGTGACAATGACGTCGAGGTTTTCCGTCCCGGCAGTATCCGTCTCGTCTGCGACCTCGCCGTCGGCTTTCTTGCGCGACCAGACCGTCTCGGGACGTGCCTGGAGCAGCCAGACCTTGCCATCGCGCTCGTCGATGCCCCACTCCATGTCCATGTAGCAACCGTAGTGCTTCTCGAGCTGCTTGGCGTAGCCCGCGAGCTCCTTGATCTGCTCGTCGGTAATGACCTGCTGCTTGCGCTCGTCGGCGGGAACCTCGACTTCCTCGACGTCACCTTCGGGCTTGCGAATCATCTTGATGTGCTTGTCCGAGATGATGCGGCGCGTGATGTCGCCCGTCGCCTTATCGACAACGAAGTTATCGGGCGTGACGGCGCCCTGGACAACCATCTCGCCCAGGCCGTAGGAGCCCTCGATGGTGACGACCTTGTCGTTGCCGTTGGTGACGTCAAGCGAGAACATGACGCCTGCTGCCTTGGAGAAGACCATCATCTGGACGGTTGCGGAAAGCGCGATGGACAGATGGTCGAAACCCGTCTTCTCGCGATAGTAGGTGGCGCGGTCGGTGAAGGTGGAGGCGTAGCACTCCTTGATCTTCTGCACGACCATATCGGGGCCATGCACGTTGAGATAGGTATCCTGCTGGCCGGCGAAGCTGGCATCGGGGAGGTCTTCGGCAGTTGCCGACGAGCGCACGGCGACGAACGGATCGTCCACGTGCATCTTCTCGCCGAGCTCGGCGTAGGCGTCCTTGATGGCCTCGACGATGTCTTCGGGCATGTCCTCGGCGACGATCATGGCGCGGATGTTGTCGGTCACCTCGCGCAGCAGCGCGGAGTCCTCGACGTCGGTGAGCTTCTTGAGCTCCTCGCGGATCTTCTTGTCGAGACCCGTCCTCTCCATGAACTGACGGTATGCGTATGCCGTGGTTGCAAAGCCATAGGGCACGGGAACATCGGTCTTCGAGGTCATCTCTCCCAAGGACGAGGACTTTCCGCCGACGATCTCGACGTCCTCGCGGCGAAGCTCGTCGAACCAGAGAACATATGCCTTATCACGATCCATCTTGCCTATCCTTTCATTCACGTCGGAGAGGATGCGGTGCGTTATGAAGTACGAGAATCCCCGTTTCCAATGTTCGACATTATAGGGTATTTGAATCGGCTTTGGCCCACGACCCTACGAGGGAAGAACGAACGAGCCATGTGGGGACGGGATACGGGGAAACGCGGCGTTGTAATGGCGCAGTATCTCCTGCGCCGTCTCCTCGATGGCGCGGTCCCTCGTGTTGATGATGACGCAACCGAGCCCGCGCATGATGGTGCGCGCACGGTCAAGCTCCGTCGTCACGGCATCGATGTCCGCGTACCGCGACTGCCCCAGCTGACCGCCCATGCGCGTCTTTCGCACCCCGACCAACACGGAGGGATCGGTTATGAGCCCGAAGAGCCTCTCGCGGTCGACGTCGTATATCTCCTTGGGAAGGTCGATTCCCTCGATGAGGGGGACGTTCGCGACCTTGTAGCCCTGCTGTCCCAGATAGATGGACGTCGGCGTCTTGCTCGTGCGCGAGACGCCGAGAATGACGATGTCGGCCTCGGCGAGATCTTGTGTGAGCAGGCCGTCATCATGACTGACGGTGAACTCGATCGCCTCGATCCTCTGGAAATACTGGTCGTTTATCTTGTGCTGCTCTCCGGGCGTGGGATTGTGGACCTTGCCGCTCACCTGCTCGATGGCCAGAATCGGATCGGACAGGACGTCGACGGCGTGGATGTTGGGATGATCGACGAGATACGATCCCAACGCATCCCTGAGCTCCTGGATGACCAGGGTGTAGAAGACGATGATCCTGTCGTCGCCGTACATCTGACGATGTGTGCGCTGCTCGTCCTCGAGAAACGAGCGAATCTGCTCGAAGGAGCTGACGTACGGAAGCACCGTGATATTCGGGTCGAGTTCCCCGAAATGGCTCGCAGCCGAACGGGCGACGGTCTTTGCCGTATTGCCCATCGAATCGCTGATGACGTGTATGGTCGGCAATGCGGGTATGTCGCTCATGGGCGTCCCTACTTCTTGGCCATCTTGCCGATGTCGGCGACGTTGGCGAAGACGTCGACGAAGCTGTTGAGCAGGCGCAGGCGCATCTCGCGCAACGCAAGGTCATCGTCCATGATGAGGACACCGTCAAAGAAGCTGTCGATGGGCGCGCGCAATCCCGCAAGCGCCTCGATGGCATCGGCATGC